>JAISYA010000106.1 GCA_031270205.1 Treponema sp. | reverse complement strand
CGGGAATTTTGCCGGGACATTGACGAGGCTTACGCATCCCTGCGCGTCCTTGACTGGGACAACGGAGATGTCTATGTTCAGCAAAGCATTGCCGCCGGCTCCACGGTGCTGCACGTATTCAACTACGATTTTGACAGGGAAACTCACCGGGCAAATGAGGGAAAGGTTACGGTTACCTTGCGGCATAAGCCGCCGGAGCTGGTCCGCGCCCTCACCCTGGACGGTTCGCCGGCGGGGCTTGAATACGCTCCCGCCGCCAATGGCAGGCTGCTTATCCGCCTTTCCCGGCTGTCTTGTTATACTATGGTAATTATCAGGTAGGAAAAAATTGAAACAGCTAAAACCAGTATTTCTGCGTTGTGAATACACGGAAAATCCCATTGGCGTGCATGAAGCGCATCCCCTGCTTTCCTGGAGATGTGAGAGCGGGCGCCCCGGCGGCAGGCAGACCGCATATCAAATCGCGGCATCTTCAACGAAAGAGGAGCTTGACTCAGGCGAATATACCCTCTGGAATTCAGGTAAAGTTAGGGGGGATCAATTCTGTGGTATCCCCTATTACGGTACGCCCCTGGCAAGCGCCCGGCGGGCTTACTGGAAGGTACGCATCTGGGATGAGGAAGAAAAAGTTTCCGATTTCAGTGACGCCGCATTCTTTGAAATGGGACTGCTTGAGAAAACCGACTGGAAAGGCCGGTGGATGAGTTTTCTTGGAGGCATGGTAGGAAACGGCATTACTATCCGTTACGGATTTAAGGTTCCGGATAAAAAGGTGAGGCGGGCCAGGGCGTATATCGCCGGCATAGGGTACTATGAGCTGCGGCTTAACGGCCGCAGGGTGGGAGACAGGCTTCTGGATCCGGGGGCTATGGATTTTTCCAAAACGGTTCTCTACTCCGCCTATGATGTAAGCAAAGACATAAGGTCCGGGGCCAACGCGGCAGGGCTTATTTTGGGCACCGGCTGGGCCGGGCACCCCAAAGCCCTGTTCCAGCTTAACATCGAATTCGAAGACGGGACGATACAGGAGGAGTGTACCGATTGGGGCATCGGCTGGCTTGTGGCCCGGGGGCCCATCACCAATAACAGTATTTACGACGGGGAAGACTACGATGCCAGGCTGGAAAAGGACGGCTGGGATACACCTGAGTATACCCTGGCGGATGCCGCCGAACACCAGCGCCCCGGCGGCTGGATCCATTGTACCGTGGTAGAGCCCCCCGGAGGCGAGCTTATAGGGGCCCTGCTGCCGCCGGTACGGGTTACCGGCACATTCGAGCCGCGCCTGCTGCGCGTCTTGGACGACGGCAGGGAACTATGGGACGCCGGGGCGAACCGGACCGGATGGGTGCGCCTGCGGGTTTCCGGGGAACGGGGAGCCGGGGTATCGCTCACCTTCGCGGAGGTGCTGAATTCCGAAGGCGACCTTCAAATGCTGCCCCTGCGTACCGCCCGCTGTCAGGACAATTACATTCTCCGGGGAGACAAGGGCGTTGAGGAGTACGCCCCCCGGTTCACCTATCACGGGTTCCAGTATTTTACGGTGCGGAAAACCGGAAACCTAAAGATAGAGTCCCTGTCGGTGGAATTTGCCCGTACCGATCTGGCCAGAAACGCTGTTTTCAAGTGCGATAATGAATACCTCAACCGCCTTGCGGACATCATGTGGCATACCGATGCCTGTAACATATTCAGCGTTCCCACAGACTGCTGCCAGCGGGATGAACGTCACGGTTGGGGAACGGATCCGACGGTGCGTATTGAAGGGTGCGTGTATCATTTTGACGTCGCTTCTTTCTTTGAAAAATGGCTGCGGGATATATTCGACACCCAGAGCGATGACGGTTACTTTGCGGATACCGCCCCCCACCGCTGGGGCAGGCGGCCCTGCGACCCCCAGGTGAACGTTCCCGCCCTGCTGCCGCTGCTTGTCTACCACAGTTACGGAAACCGCAGGGCGCTGGAGAAAACCTACGAACCCCTTAAAAAGTATGTTCATGCCCTGCTTGTGGAAGCGGACCGGCTGCTTATTTCCCGTACCGGCTGGGGGGAGTGGGCCTGTCCCAGGGACGAATGTATTCCCGAAGAATACGGTCCCGGCGCGGTGGCAAAAAACATCGATCCTACCCTGGTTTCCACAGCGTACCTTTACTATTCAGTATCCCTGGTGTCGGAAAGCGCCGCTGTTTTGGGAAAGGAAAAGGAGGCCGCCTATTACCGGGATTTGGCAGGATTTGTGCGGCAGCGTTTTAACGGGCGTTTCTTTAACCCCCAAACCTGCCAGTACGACAAGGGGAGCCAAAGCGCCAACACCCTGGCGCTCTACCTGGGACTGGCAGAACCTGAGTATTCCGGCAGGATAACGGAAAACATCGTACAGGCCCTGAAAGACAAGGGCAATCACCTGACCACAGGCAGCATGGGTACCAAGGCGATACTGGAAGTGCTCTGCCGGGAGGGAAAGGCCGATCTTGGCTACGATGTGATGACCACCAAAACATGTCCCGGTTTCGGCTATATGCTGGAACAGGGGGCAAGCAGTATTTGGGAACGATGGGAAGCCGATACGGACAACAACATCATGAATTCCCGCAATCAGCCCATGCTGGCCGCCGCGGCGGTATGGTTCTACAAGTATCTGGCCGGTATCGGCATGGAAAGCGGCGCCGTCGCTTTCCAGGACCTGGTTATCAAGCCTCAGGTTCCACAGGCGCTCTCCCACGTGGAAGCCTCTATGGATATTATGGCAGGAAGGGTTTCTTCCGCCTGGAGCAAGACCGCCGGCAGTTTTACGCTTACCCTGGAAATTCCCTTTAACACCCGGGCCCGGGTGCATGTTCCCCCTGTCATCCCCTCCGCCGCGTCGCTTACGGTGAACGGCCAGGCGGAAAAAGCGGAACGGGATGAAAAGGGAGAGTACATCCTGCGGCTTGGAGCGGGAAAATATGAAATTGTTTTGAAATAGAGTCTGTCTATAATGCGGACAGGTTTTGATGAAGGAGACAGAGATGAGTCAACTTAAGCCTACGGGCCTGCGTACCGAGTATGCCGAAAATCCAATCGGCGTACAGCCGGCCCGCCCGCTCCTTTCATGGAGAACAGACTGTGACCGGCCGGGGGGAAAACAGACCGCCTGGCAGGTAGCGGCGGCGGCCACGAAAGAAGAACTTGAGGGCGGTGAATATACCCGCTGGAATTCCGGCAAGATCGAAGGAAGCCGGTTCTGCGGCATCTCCTACAAGGGGTCTCCCCTTTCTTCCGCCGAACGCGTCTGGTGGAAGGTGAGAATATGGGACGAAACGGGAAAGCCCGGCGAGTTTAGCGACGCCGCTTTTTTTGAGATGGGGCTGCTTGAGAAAACCGACTGGAAAGGCCGGTGGATGAGCTTTCTTGGAGGCATGGTGGGAAACGGCATTCAGATGCGTTTTCCTTTCGTGGTCGAAAAAAAAGTCCGCCGCGCCAGGGCCTATATTGCCGGTATCGGCTACTACGAACTGCGGCTTAACGGTTCGAAAATCGGAGACAAGCTCCTGGATCCGGGGGCAACGGACTATTCAAAAACCATTCTCTATTCCGCCTATGATGTGACCGGAAATCTGCGCCAGGGAGACAATGCTGTAGGCATTGTGCTTGGTACAGGCTGGGCCGGCGCTCCAAAGACGATTCTGCAGCTCAACATTGAATACGACGACGGCACGGTAAAAGAAGTGGTTACCGACTGGGGCATCGGTTGGCTTGTGGCCCGGGGGCCCATAACCTACAACAGCCTTTATGACGGGGAAGACTACGACGCCAGGATGGAAAAAGACGGCTGGGATACTCCCGAATACGGCCCTACCCTGCTCAAAGAGCACCAGCGTCCCGGCGGCTGGATACTGGGAACCATCGTTGAGCCCCCGGGAGGAGAACTGACAGGCGAGATTTCGCCCCCGGTGCGGGTTACCGCGGCCTATGAGCCCAAGCTGCTGCGCAGCCTGAGCGGCGGCCGGGAGCTTTACGACGGCGGGGCGAACCGGACCGGCTGGGTGCGCCTGCGCCTTTCCGGGGAGCGGGGCGCCTCGGTGAACCTTTCCTTTGCGGAAGTCCTCAACTCCGAAGGAGACTTGGATAAGACTGCCCTTCGCAGCGCCCGTGCGGAAGACAACTACATCCTCCGGGGAGACAAGGGCGTCGAGGAGTACGCCCCCCGGTTTACCTATCACGGATTCCGGTATTTTACGGTGCAAAAAACAGGAAACGTAAAAATAGAATCCCTGTCGGTGGAATTTGTCCGCAGCGATCTCCAGCGGAACGCGGTCTTCAACTGTGATAACGAATTCCTTAACCGCATGGCGGATGTAATGTGGCATACCGATGCCTGCAACATGTTCAGCGTTCCCACCGATTCAAGCCAGCGGGATGAGAGGCTGGGCTGGACCACGGATACTACCGCCCGGGTGGAAGGCTGTGTGTATCACTTTGATGTGTCGGGCTTTTTTAACAAGTGGCTGCGGGATATTTTCGACACCCAGAGCGAAGACGGTTATTTCGCGGATACCGCGCCTCACCGCTGGGGAAGGCGTCCCTGCGATCCTTCGGTAAACACGCCGGCCCTTCTGCCGCTTTTGTTGTACCATGCCTACGGCAACAGAAAAGCCCTGGAAGACTGCTACGAACCCCTTAAGCGCTACATCCAGGTGCTTTTGGTGGAAGCGGATAAATTAATCATTTCCCGTACCGGCTTTGGCGAGTGGGCCTGTCCGGCGGATGAATGTTACAGCGAGGAATACGGTCCCGGCGCGGTATCGAAAAACGTCGATCCCACGCTGGTGTCTACCGCGTACCTCTGCGACTCACTTACCCTGGTGTCGGAAATCGCCTCCATTCTGGGAAAGGAAAAGGAATCTTCCCTGTACGCGGATTTGGCAAACTTTGTCCGCCTGAGGTTTAACGAAAAGTTTTTCAACCCCGAAACCTGCCAGTATGACAAAGGAAGCCAGAGTTCCAACACCCTGGCGCTGTATCTGGGCTTGACGGAACCGCGGTATCAAAAGGCGGTGGTGGAAAACATCGCGAAAAAGGTACGGGAAAAGGGAAACCATTTTACCACCGGCAACATGGGTACCAAGGCGATTGTGGAAACCCTCTGCGGAGCGGGCATGGATGACCTTGTGTACGATGTAATGACCAACCGTAGTTCTCCCGGATTCGGCTATATGCTGGAACAGGGGGCCACCACCATCTGGGAACGATGGGAAGCGGACAGGGACAACAACATCATGAACTCCCGGAATCACCCCATGTTTGCTTCCTGTGTAGTGTGGTTCTACAAGTACCTGGGGGGTATAGGCATGGAGCCCCATGCGGAGGCGTTTCGGGAACTGCTTATCGCCCCCCATGTTCCCGGCGGCCTTTCACGGGTTGAGGCGGCTATGGATGTCCCCGCGGGAAAAGTGCGTTCCGCCTGGGAGAAATCGGCGGACAAATTTGTCCTCGAGGTGGAAGTCCCCTTTAACTCAAGCGCCTGTGTGCTTATTCCGGCGGTAATAAAGGGCGCGTCCGCCCTTACGGTAAACGGAAAACCTGCCGCCGCGGAAAAAACAGCCGACGGCGGCTTTACGGTTACGGTCCCCGCCGGACGCTATGAGTTTGTGCTGCGGTAAAGGGACATCATGGAAAAGATATTACAGGGCAACAGAATTGTTTTAGGAACCTGCTACTACCCTGAACACTGGGATGAAAAAATGTGGGCGGAGGATCTCCTGCGGATGAAGCAGGCCGGCATATTCGTGGTGCGTATTGCCGAGTTCGCCTGGAGCAAAACGGAACCTACGGAAGGAAACTTTACCTTCGATTTTTTCGATCGTTTTTTGGATACCGCAAAGGAAGCCGGCATGAGCGTTATTTTTTGTACGCCCACAGCCGCTCCCCCGGCATGGCTGACCACGGCTTATCCCGAAACGCTGAACGCCCTCATCGACGGCACCCTGCTGCGTCACGGCGCGCGCAGGCACTACAATTACAATTCCCCGGTATACCGGCGCCTTTCGGCGCGTATTGTGGAAAAACTCGCCTCCCGTTACGGTGCTCATCCCAATATAATCGGCTGGCAGATAGACGGGGAACTCAACTGCGAAACCGACGAGTTCTATTCCGGCAGTGATACCATCGCCTTTCGGGAATTCCTCAAAAACAAATACGGGACCCTTGACGCGCTGAACGACGCCTGGGGAACGGAATTCTGGAATCAGATCTACACATCCTGGGGGGAAGTCTTTGTTCCCCGTCCCTCCATCCACGACACGGTAAATCCGCACCAGGTATTTGACTACATCCGCTTTATTTCCGACAGCGCCTGTTCCTTTGCGAAAATGCAGAGTGACATTCTGCGCGCATACATTAAAGCCGGGGACTTTATTACCCACAACGGTTTGTTTACCAACCTGGACAACCACCGGTTCACCGCGGAAAGCATGGATTATATGTTCTACGACTGCTATCCCAATTTTGCCTATTGTGTAGACGAAGACCCCCTCCATTCCGGGGATCTTAACGACCGTAGATGGAGCGGAAACTTGTCCGAGGTACGCTCAATTTCCCCCATTTTCGGCATCATGGAACAGCAGTCGGGACCCAACGGCTGGAACAACAGAATGGAGGCCGCCGCCCCCCGGCCCGGACAGATGACCCTCTGGACGCTCCAGAGCATTGCCCACGGGGCCGATTACATCAGCTATTTCCGCTGGCGGACCTGTACCAGGGGAACGGAGATTTACTGGCACGGCATTCTCGATTACTCCAACAGGGACAACCGTCGGCTTGCGGAACTTGCGGACATTTACCGGAAAACCACGGCGATTCAGGCGGCGGCGGGTTCCCGCTTCAGGGCCGCCTTCGGCGTACTTAAAGATTACGACAATGTGTGGGATGCCAGGGTTGACAAATGGCATTACCGCGTCCACGCCCTAAGCGAACCTGCTATATTTCAGGCGTCCCAGCTGACCCATACTCCTATGGATTATGTCTATATTCCTGATTCCGAACACGAAGAAGGAAAGGCCGGGCTGGAAACACTGCAAAAATACCCGGTGCTGTTTTACCCCCATTCGGTAATTGTTACCGAAAAGACAGCGGCGCTGTTTGAACAGTACGTCAGCGCCGGCGGCATTCTGGTCCTCGGCTGCCGTACCGGTTACAAGGACAGCCGGGGGCAGTGCCCTATGGCAAAACTGCCCGGCCTGCTGCGGGACATGTCCGGCACGGACGTGGTTGACTACACGTTTATCGCCCCCGACGACGACAAGGTTACCGTTGACTGGGACGGGGACGAACTGGAAGCCGCCGTGTTTGTGGATGTTCTGGAACCTCTGGGAAACGCGAAAGTCCTGGGAAAATACCGGCAGAACTACTACGCCGGAAAGGCCGGCCTTATCTGCAATGAGTACGGCAGGGGCAGGGTGTATTACTTCGGCGGCGCGTTTACCCGCAAGACGGCGATGGTATTCCTGAAAAAGCTGGGAATAGCCGAACCCTGGCGGGACATCATAGAAGTTCCGGAATGCTGCGAACTTGCCCTGCGGGAGGGAAACGGCAGACGGTTTTTCTTTGTGCTTAATTATGGCAAACAAAGCGCCGTCCTCACGGTGAAACAGGAGATGCGGGATCTCTATGCCGGCAGGGCTGTTTCGGGAAAGACAGAACTGCCGCCTTACGGCACCGCGGTCTACGCACTGTAAGCGGCAAGCGCAACAGGTTCCTAGAATTTCCGGTAAGCCACGGGGCCAAGTTTCTGTCTTAAAAGAGCCAGGGTGTTTTCTTCTGCCGGCGCCAGGGGCAGGTCGACACGGGTCATGTACAGCGCGCTGCGGTAAATGGCTTCCAGAATTTCAAACCCGTGATACGCCGTATCCAGATTGCAGGAAAATTCCGCTTCGCCGTCAAGCCAGCGCGCGTAATCGGCAGTGTAGCGTATCTGCGCCTCAAACTGTTCGCGTTTGACAAAATCGCCGTAATCGCCGCCCACGATCTCCGGCGCGGTCCTGCCGGTAAAACACGCATAACGGCCGCCGCATTCGGCCCAGGCGTAACCCCTGGTTCCCAGAACAGTCAGCCTGTCGTCTGTCCAGTAATTGATATTATCCGGGTTGTAGCTAAACCCCACATTATAATCCGCCCGCTGGGGAGAAAAGTACCCGCATTCAATGATGCCCCGTACGCCGTTTTCAAAAGCCATCTGGGCCAGAAAATAATCGGGAGACGGATGGTGATAATCAAGAAAAAAGTTCCCGTGCACATGGCCCGCTACCGCTTTTACCCGGCTGCCGCCGTTCGCCCAGATCATGTAATCAATGTAATGGGTTCCGAGCATTGACGGGTTGGGTTTACAGCTTGCGCGGATTTCGTAAATTTCGCCCAGCTCTCCGCTTTTTAGCGCTTCCCGCATCCGGTCATAGGAACGCAGGTATTTATGCTGCTGACACACCGCCGCCTTGATATTATTTTTATGGCACAGTTTGACAATCTCCGCCGCATCGTTCAGGCTGACGGCCATCGGCTTTTCAAACAAGAGCCCTTTAACGCGGTACTTGACTGCCAGTTCCACCAGCGGGACGCGGATATGCGGCATGGTGGCAAAGGCCAGTATATCCGGTTTTACAGTGCCCATCATTGTTTCGGCATCGGTAAACCGCTTTTCCTTTGGAATGCCGTACTCGTCCGCACCGGCCTCAAGGCGATCAGGATGCCTGTCGCATACGCCGGCTACCTCAAAGCTGGCGGGGTTTTTCAACAGCCCGTAGAGGTGTATCTTTCCCCGTTCCCCCATTCCCACAACAACGGCGGTATACCGTTTAGCCATGACAGCCCGCTTCGCCTAAAATTCAAGCTGATACATGCGGAAGATATCAAGGCTGTCAACGGCAAATTCCGTATACCCGTCCTTATAAGAAAAGGAAACAGAGTCCCTGTTGGGCAGCTTTACTACGCTTTTTGGGGCAGACGGGGAACGCAGGCCGACGGTAAATCCCGGAAGATAAATCATCGGATTCAGATCCTGGATATTGACGCAGTGCAGCTGGACAATACCTTTCCCGGTATCAGTGAACACGGTAAATTCCACATAGGGAGGGGCATCGGTTTTTATAAGCGGCTTTTCGGGGTTTAAGAATTCAAGCAGATTGGCAAACACCTGTTTATGTATTCTCTGACTGCTTTCCTCAAAAGGCGCCGCGGACCATATTACTTTGCCTTTTCCGAATTCTCCGTATACTAGCGCCGGCATTGATGTGTCCAGGCCCGGCGGATTTGAATGAATTGACGCGAAATGCAGAGAATCCGCCGGATCCGTGTAAGGAAGGGTAAGCCGGGCAAGCACCGTCCCGCCGCCGCTGTTTTCCGCCTGGACCTGCCTGTTAAAAATCGTCATTGGGTATTCTTCGGTATAAACGCCGAAGAACCGTCGTCCTTCCGCGGTGGGACGCATGTAGGTTATTTTTTCTTTGGTAAGGCCCTTTGTATCAAGGCCAAGAAGGCGTTTAACCAGCTTTGCCGGGGTAAGGCCGCTCATATACAGGGAACCGCCCTGCTCCACATAGGCTGTCAGGGCGTCTTCCTCTTCCTGTGACATGGCCGTCAAATCGGAAAGGACAATTACCCTGTTTTGTGAAAGTTTTCCCAGGGATTTGTCTGTGATAACCCGGTAGGGGACGGCGGCACCGCGCAGGGCTTTTGCGGCGCCGAGGATACAGTCAATGTGCTGGTATCTTTCTCCGCCGCCAATAAGGGCCCTGGCAGGCCTGTTGTTTCTTAAATCGAATTTTGAGGCAAAGCTGAAATACAGGGCAATGTCCGCGCTTAGTTCCCCGGTATAGAAAGGTTCGTATTTCATGGTCTCGCCAAAGACTTCCCCGATTAGTTCATAGACTTTTTCGTTCAGCGTACCCCTGGGATCGATGGCGTCAATTACCAAAAAGGCGCCGTGGTGCGCATAGGTAAGATATGCGTGAAGCTTCATCATTTCCAGGGACTTGGTTGTGGTATGATCATTCAGGGAAGGATCACAGCGGGAAGTCATGTATTCAAAAGGCTGATTCGCCGTCATCCCGTAGTACAGCTTGCAGCAGAAAGACTGCTGGTCAAATCCGCCGTAAAGATCCCCGCCCACATAGTCCGAGGCGTCGGACGCGCCGCTCCGTATGCCAAAAGTCCAGGCAAATGTCGCTATTGAGTATTGGTGCTCTATTGAAAGTTCCGGCCTGAGCTTCTTTAATTCGCCAGTGGCATAGGCGGTAAAATCGCTCATCCACCGTTCCCTGGCTTCCTGAAACAGAAGCCAGCCCGGATCGGTCCAATCCACAATTTCGGGAAGTTCTTT
>JAISYA010000098.1 GCA_031270205.1 Treponema sp. | reverse complement strand
ATGTTCCGTTTTGGTTCAATTTTAGCGCTGCTTTGTATCTTCCTTTCCTGCGCCCGCTCCGGCGCGGAATCAAGCGCCGTTCCTGTCCGGCCCGGCCCGCGGCCTGTTGCGGTGCTGCGGGCGGGGGAATATCCCCTGTGGTTCCAGCTTACCGATACGGGACCGGCCTTGCTCGATTCAATAGAAGACGCCCGCTTTTCCGCCGCCCTTATTCCCTGGCCTCTGGCTCTCCATATCCGCTTTATCCTTGCCACAGGGGATGGGCTTGTGATGGCGGTAAACCGGGACGGCTTTATGGGCCTCTTCCCCTGGGACGACGGCGGCATCGGGTTGTACCATGTATCCGGCGGCGAATTCTGGCGGCGCTACACGGTGGGGGCCTTGCTGGTGTTTGAGGAAAAGCCGGCGGCCCTGCTGTACCGGGACGAGCGTTTTCTTGATTCCGCGGCTGGCCTTCCCCAGCCAAGGGCCTGGACCTTCAGTCTTGAGTCATCCGTACCGGCGGGCCTGGATATTCCCGCCCTTGATCCGTTTCCGCCGGAGGAGGGCTGGGACGCGGACACCCTGCGGCTCGGCCCCGACGGCTTCTGGTATTACCGGGTGTTGAAACAGGACGTCCAGCCTGAAATACGCCAACTCCGCACCGCCGATTTGGGGCAGCCGGGGGAGACGGTTTCCATCGGGACTTTCCAGAATTCCGCTTTGCCTGAGCCTTTGAGCGCCGCTCCCGCCCTCTTGCGGGAATTGCTTGATGCGGCGGGCGGCAACGCGGCGCTGGTAATCTCCCCGGATTTTCCGCAGCCCCGTTCATTTGCGGGAAGCGGCGAGACCGGTCCCGGCCTTTTGGCCTATTACCGCTCCGGCATGGCCGATGGCGCGTCCGCTCTCGCGGCGGCGGTTCTCCCCGACGGCCGGGGCATGTACCTGTCCTCAACAGCGGAACCGCGGCCGTTTTCCCTGCCGCCCCTGCCCGACGGCTTTGTCTACACCGGAATCGCCTTTGCCGCCGGCGTCCTGTTCGCCTTCTGGGAGGAACAGGAAGAGTTTAACATCGGCGACACGGACGACACGCTGATTGCGGCGCCCGCGAAGTAAAGGTAAAAGATACGGGGGAGAGCGCAACCCGCACCATGCAAGGCAACGCGGGGCCTTACCCTCCGCTTCGCGAAGGGGTATAATCTTACGGAACCGGCAAGCGGCGAAATGCCGCTGAACGGATACGGCCAATTATTCGCATTTAAGGAGACAATATGAAAACAGCGGTGGTCTATTATTCCTTCGATGGAAACTGCGCCCTTGTCGCCGAACAGATCAAGGCCATTCTAAACGCCGATCTCATCAGGCTGCAAACAAAGGATGAAAAAAAGCGCGGCGGTTTTGCCAAATATTTCTGGGGCGGCGCCCAGGTTGTTATGCGCAAAAAACCGGCGCTCAAGCCTTACGATTTTGACGCGGCGGCCTACGACCTCATCATTATAGGCGCGCCGGTCTGGGCCGGTTCTCCCGCGCCGCCTCTGGAAACGTTTCTCTCCGCGGCAAAAATCAGCGGGAAAAAGCTCGCCCTTTTTCTGTGCCACGCCGGCGGCAGGGGAAAAGCCATGGATAAATTGAAGCTCCTGCTCGCGGGCAATACCATCGCGGCGGAAACAGATTTTATCAATCCCGCCGGGAATACCGGGGAGCTAAAGCGAAAAGTCGAAGAATGGCTTAAACCGCTTGCGCGTGAATGAATTTTACCTGCTGACTTTCCTCACCGCGCGGAAAATATTTTCGTAGCCCGTACACCTGCACAGATGCCCGGAAAGAAGTTTGCGCAGTTCCTCATCCGAATACTCTTTTCCGGAGCGCACGATTTCGGCGGCGCTCATCAAAAAGCCGGGGGTGCAGAAACCGCACTGGACGGCGCCTTCGTCGATAAAGGCCTGCTGTATTTCAGAGAGTTCGCCGTCGGCGCTTAACAGGCCCTCGGTGGTGGTGATCTCTTTGCCGTCGGCCCAGATTGCCAGATAGATGCAGGAATTAAAACATTCGCCGTTGATGATCACATTGCAGGCGCCGCATTCGCCAACCTCGCAGCCTTTTTTGACGCTGGTCAGGCGGTACTCGTTACGCAGCATATCGGTAAGGGACGCGCGAATATCCACCGTGGTTTCGGTATCTCTGCCGTTTATTTTACAGCGTACCAGTTGCTTTCTCATATTGACACTCCCGCCCGTTTCAGTGATTCGGTCAAAGTCCGTTTGGCAAGCTCTTCCGCAAGGTGCAGGCGGAACTCTTTGGCGGCCCGCCAGCTTGTGCGGGGATTTATGTCGCCCAGGGCGGCCTTTGCCGCGGCGGCCACGGTTTCGGCGCCGGCCGCTTTACCCGCGGCGGCCTGTTCCGCGCCGCGCGCGCGCACCGGTACGGGGCCGGCAACGCCGTAGGCAAAGCGCATCCGCTCAATCGTTTTTTTATCTTTTGAAAGCCGCACATTCGCCGAACAGCCCAGGGTCGCTATGTCCAGCGCCTTCCGCATGGCGTATTTGATGTAATTGCCAAAGCACTTTTCATAACTCTCTTTGGGGATCAAAATGGCGGCAAGAATCTCATCGTGGGCCAGGGCGGTTTTTCCCGCGCCAACGTAGTGTTCCTGAATGGGCACAAGGCGCGTTCCATTGGGGCCAAGATACTCCATCACCGCGTCCCATGCGCACAGCGTTGAGGCGCTGTCCGCCGAGGTCGCGCCGTTGCAGACATTCCCGCCTATCGTGCCGATGTTGCGTAACTGCGGTCCGCCGATGGTGTCTACCGCTTCGGCCAGCACGGGAATATGTTCCCGAATGAGCGGGTCATCTGAAACATGGGAAAAACTGGTAAGGGGGCCAATACGGACAGCCCCGTTCCTGTCGATACTCACCCCCCGCAGCGCGTCTATCTTCTGAATACTCACGAGGGTACAGCCGGCGAGTTTTCCCTCGCGGATTTCGATTAACACGTCGCTGCCCCCGGCGATGATTCTGGCCTCTGGGTGTTCGCGTAATAGCGCAACCGCGTGGGCGGCGCTTTCGGCCTCAAACAACGCTTCTATATCATACATAAAGACCTCCACAACCGGCGGGCGCGTTCATATCAATCCCGCCTTCTTAAACTCGGCAAAAAGCACGTGGGGGGTAAGCGGAATGGTATTAACGGCGACTCCGGTGGCGTGCAAAAGCGCGTTACGGATCGCCGCCGCCCCCGGCACGGTGGGAGGTTCGCCCAGGGCCTTGGTTCCGTACGGACTCGTAGGTTCAGGGTTTTCCACGAAATACGCCTCAAGGCGGGGATGATCCAGAATCGTGGGCAGCTTGTAGTCCAGCAAATTACCGTTGAGGAGTCTGCCGGTTTTGGGATCATAGATGAGCTGTTCAAACATGCCGAAACCGATAGCCATGCTCATGCCGCCGTGGACCTGGCCTTCGGCGGTTTTGGGATTGATAAGCCTGCCGCAATCGTGGCAGTTGATCAAATCCAGCAGGGTTATTTTTCCCAGGGGAATGTCAACTTCCACCTCGGCAAAAGCGCAGCCCAGGCTAAAGGCGTTGCTTTTAACCTGGGCGGTGGTCTCGGCGATAAGGTGTTCGGCGTGTTCGGCGTGGTAAAGGGTATCAGTTGCGATTTCTTCAAGGGAAGCGAGTTTTTCGTTGTTATGCGAAACAAGTACAATATCGCCGTTGACAATGTCGAGGTTCGCCGCCGGTTTATGGGTGTACCCGGACGCGTAACGGAGAATCTTTTCTTTTAGCATTGTGGCGGCCTTGTTAACGGCCGCGCCGCCGACATAAGTCTGGCGGGAACCGTAAGCGCCGGTGCCGAACGGAGCCACATCGGTGTCCTGAACGCTTATTACATGGACTTTTTGCCAGGGTATTCCCAGCGTCCCGGCGGCCATTTGCGCAAAAACCGTGTCCGCTCCCTGGCCGATTTCCGTTTCAGCAAGCTGTATCTGCACGCTGCCGTCCTGGTTCAGCACTATCCGGCAGGAAGAAACCTCGATTGATATGGGCCAGACCGCGGTGTTATACCAAAACAAAGCCATGCCCACCCCGCGGCGGACCGGCCCGCTCTGGTTTGCGTAACGCTTACGCTTTTCATCCCATTGTATTTTGGCCTTGCCCGCCTCAACGCACTGACGGAACGAATCAAAATAGTTAACATTTTTCGTAAAGGCGTCCACAAAACCGACGGGCATGACATTGAGAAAGCGGAACTCAAGCGGATCAAGGTTGAGCTTACCGGCAATGTCCTCCATGTGGGACTCGATGGCGAATACCGCCTGGGGAGTGCCGTAACCGCGCATCGCGCCGGCCGCGGCGGTATTGGTATAGACCGTGTAAATATCGGCTTTGCGGGCCTTTTCGTCACGGTAAAGCTGGCGGAACACGTTGGTCCCCTTGGCGGCGATCCCGTGGCCGTGCGAGCCGTAAGCGCCCTGATTCGAGTAAGCCGTGTAGGAACGGGCAACCAGCCGCCCGTTGGGCCGCACCCAGGTTTTAAGGTATATTTTTTCACTGTGCCGCACTCTGGTGGCGCAAAACACTTCCTCGCGGGAAAGCTCCAGTTTTACCGGCCGCCCCCCGACCTGGCCGCACATAAAAGCGTTCAGCGGCTCATAAAGACTGTCCTGTTTATTGCCGAAACCGCCGCCGATATAGGGCTTTATGATGCGCACATCCCCCCAGGGAATTCCCAGCGCCTGCGCGACAATGCGCCTGAGTATATGGGGAATCTGCGTAGAGGCCACAATTACATATCTGCCGTTTTCCATGTAGGCCCAGGAAACGGCGCTTTCAATATGGCAGTGCTGCACAATCGGCGTCTCAAACACACCCTCAAAGCACAAAAGCCCTTCCTCTTTTACCGCTTCCTCAAGGCTGCCGTCTTCAACCGTGGTATGCTTGAGCACGTTGCCGGGGCATTCCTCATGGAGCAGCGGCGCGCCTTGGCGCATCGCCTCTTCCGGCGTCAACACCGCCGGGTACTCGTCATATTCGACTTTTATCGCGCGCAAAGCCCGAGACGCGCTGATTTCATCCACGGCGATAACCGCGGCAACATCGTCGCCGTAGAACCGCACCCGCCGGTTGAGCAGCCGCCGGTCCATAGGGTCCCAATGCGCCGGGTCCGTGGACCAGGGATGCCCCGCGGTGGGAAAAGGAAAATCCGGCGCGTCAAAACAGGTAATGATTTTCACCACCCCGGGGATCCGCTCCGCCTGGCCCGTATCAATTTTTTTCACCAGCCCGTTGGCAATGGCGGCGTGAAGCACCTTTCCAACCAGCGCGTTCCGGTCAACCAGGTCGTCGGTGTACTTTGCCCTGCCGGAAACCTTTTCCCAGGCGTCAACCCTGGGTATACTCTGCCCAACGCTCATACAAACCCCTTACCGTAATTATGTAATGGCTGTGGCGGAAAAACAAGGGAAAAAAGCAATGAGCAATGAGCAATGAGCAATGAGCGAAGGATGAAGATTTGCACCCTGCACCCTGCGCCCGCGTTATAAGACCAGGTGAATCCGCTGCTCGCCATGGACGCCGGTGAGGCGATGGTTTACCGGGTCGACCATCAAATCCATCCCCTCCAGGGGCAGCGCGCCGAGGAGAATTTCGCCCGCGTCCGGTATAACCACGGCTTCCTGGCTGGTACGGCGGTCTTTCCAGCGGATTTCCACCGGCTCGGTAAGGCCGTATTGGGCGGTAGTTCCGTCCGCCAGGCTGGATTTCACCGTTTCCAGGATGGCAAGCCCCAGCTTTTGCCGGGTTTCTTCGTTGATGATCAGGGTCCACGCCCCGGTGTCGGGCATGGCGTTCAGTGTAAGGCTGCGGATTTCCTTGAGCATACCGCATTCAAAACGTACTTTGTCCCCGATGTTTACCAGGGTAATTTCTTCGGTAAAAGTTCCCATATTAGGCTCCTTGCCCCAAGTATACAATGAGCAGGGAGCAATGAGCAATGAGCAATGAGCAATGAGCAATGATGAATGAGCAATGAATAATGGGGGATGAAGAATGAACCACGTTGCGACACAAACGGCATTTCGCGCGGTTTATGCGCTTCGTGGCCCCCTGCTATGCGTGTATCCCGCTTTCGCAAACGGGATACACGCTGTTTGTCCGGCGGATTCAGGCGCGAGCTTTGGGTTTGGCCTTCGGCGGCTCATACGTTTCCAGCTCGCCAATTAGCTTCCGCAGACTTTCCAGCCTTTTTTCTTTGGGACTGGGCTTGCCCTCCTCGGCTGCCTGCCTGATATGCGCCTTGATCGCGTCTTTCAGGTGCTTCACTTCCGCGGTAATGGACTTTGACTGTTCCGCATAGGTCTCTTCCGCGAATGTTTTGGTTCTGCCCTTGTGGGCTTTTTGCTGTGCCATACTATTATCCTCCT
>JAISYA010000069.1 GCA_031270205.1 Treponema sp. | reverse complement strand
GCGTCCTACCTTTTATGCTGAATTCGGAATACCCGCATTTTCCTCTTGAATTATGGGCAAATCGGGGTTATTCTGAAAGAGATGAATGCGGTTCGCCTCCTGGCGCTTGATTTGGACGATACGCTGCTCCGGTCAGACTTGACCATCTCCTACCGTACCAGAAACGCGATCAAACGGGCGGAGGCCGCCGGAGTAACGGTAGCGCTGGCCTCCGGCAGGATCCCCGCGGCAATGGAGCACTTTGCGCATCTGCTGGGCATGCACAAACGGCCCGGCTATCTTATCTGCAATAACGGCACCGTCATTCAGGAAAGCCAGAGCGGCGCCACGGTCAGCGAGGTCAAGATCGAACCGGGGACGGCCCTTACCGCCTTTGATCTGGCCGACGCCGAGGGGTTTCCCGTGCAGATTTATGAAGACGACATCATGTACGTGTCGCGGTCCAACGAGTTCACCGAGTACGATCAGAGTCTGACCGGGCTGCGGCAGGTGGTGGTGGAGAATTTCAGGGCTATGGTGAGCGGCGGGTGCCACAAACTGCTTATTCCGGGCGACCCCGCGCTGCTCGCGCCGCTGGAAAGCATCATCAAAACCTACCTGGGCAATGACATTACCCTTTTTACCAGCAAACCCTATTTTCTGGAGATCCTCCCCGCCCATACCGACAAGGGAACCGCCCTGGCGATGGTGGCGAAACTGCTGGGCGTCAAACAGGAAGAGGCTATGGCTATCGGCGACTCCATGAACGACGAGGCGATGATCCGCTGGGCCGGCATGGGTGTCGCTATGGCCAACGGCGACGACCGGATAAAAAGCATCGCCGCGCTGGTAACGGAAAAAACCAACGACGACGACGGGGTGGTGGAGGTTATCGAGAAATATATCCTGGCCAAAGGGACGCCCAATGACTGATCCCGCGAATGTTCCTCCCAAAACGGACGAGGACGCTAAAGCCAAAAGACTGGAAGATATTCCCATCAGTACTGTGGATTCCCCTTCGGTAGTGCTGGAACTTATTTATCAGTTAAAAATAAAAGACGTGATGGCGACCGCGGTGATTACCGGGGAAAAGACCCATACCCTGCGGCACATTCAGGCGATAATGCGGGAGAACCACATTACCGGCGTTCCCATTCTGGAAGGACGGCAGCTTGCGGGCCTCGTTTCCATTGACGATATTGTAACCGCCCTTGACAAGGGCTATATCGATCTGCCCGTGGCAGATCGCATGACCAGGAACGTTATCGTGTTACAGGACGATATGCCCCTTTCTTTCGCCATTTCCTACCTTAACAAATACCACTACGGGCGCTTTCCGGTGCTCAACAAGAACCAGGAACTGGTGGGCATCCTTACCTCTACCGACGTGATCAAAACCCTCCTGGTAGAGATGAACCGGGAAGTGCTGCGGCTTGAAAAAATGCAAAAAGAATCGGGGGGCGCTTCACTGCCCTATTCGGAAATGGAATTTAACGTTCCCCGCTACGATTTTGAGCTGGCGGGCCGCGCTTCCACGGAAATTAAAAAGGCGTTAAAGCAGCGCAACTTTGATCCTAAAATCATCCGGCGGATCGCCATTGCCAGTTACGAGCTTGAAATCAACCTGGTGGTTCATTCCCAGGGGGGCGGCATCCGCTGCTCCATTCAGCCCGACAAGGTGACGATACTCGCCGCCGACACCGGCCCGGGCATCGCCGATGTGAACCAGGCCCTGCAAGAGGGCTGGTCAACCGCCAACGAATACGTCCGTTCCCTGGGCTTCGGCGCGGGCATGGGCCTTGCCAACACCAAGCGGGTCTCCGATGAATTTTCGATTAACTCCGCCCTGGGATCGGGTACTACGGTGCGCTCGGTGGTGTATGTTACTTCTTCCAAGGACGAAACCTGAATGACCGTAAGGGAAGCCGCCGCCGCCCTGGGCGCTGAAATCTGTCAGGATGTATTTAACGACAGCGAGCTGAGCGGGGCCTACACTTCGGATCTGCTCTCGGACGTAATGGCCAACGCCAAAGACGGCGGCGCGCTTGTTACCATACAGGCGCACCGGAATACCGTGGCGGTGGCCACGCTGGTAAACATTACGGTAATTGTTGTCTGTAACTCGCGGCCCCTGCCGGACGACATGCTGGAAGCCGCCAAAGACGAGGGCATCGCCGTTATACGCACCAGGGAAAACCAGTTCACCGTTTCGGGGAAACTGTGGGATTTATTAAAAAATCCCTAAGCGCGACCGGGGTAAGCCTTGCTGGCGGATCTGCATAATCATTCCTGTTTATCGCCTTGCGGCTCTTTGGACCTTTCGCCCCGTTATCTGGCGGAACTCGGCGCGGCCAGGGGCCTTACGGTGATGGCCCTTACAGACCACAACTCAAGCCTTAACTGCCCGGCCTTTGCCCGGCTCTGCCCCCGCTGCGGGCTTATCCCCATTTTCGGCATGGAGGCCACTACCAGCGAGGAAATTCACGCCCTCTGCCTTTTCACGAGCCTTGAAGCGAGCCTTGCCTTTAGCGAATACGCCTATTCGATACTGACGCCCTTCCCCAACAATCCGGAAAAAACCGGCGACCAGGTGTACGTTGACGCGGAAGACAACATCGAAGGGGAAGTGGCGTACTATCTGACCAATCCCCTGGACCTGTCCATCGACGATGTGGGGGCGAAGGCCGCCGAATACGGCGGCATTGTGATACCCGCCCATGTGGACCGGCCCGCTTTTTCCATGACCAGCCAGCTTGGGGTAATAGTGGCAGGACCCTGGGCGGCGCTTGAGTGCACCCGTATTCCGGCGGGAATGAGCGGCTTTCCCCCTGTGGACACTTTGGGCTATCCCCTCATCACTTCCTCCGACGCGCATTACCCGGAGCACGTGGTCCGCCGGCCTTTCGAGCTTGACATCAGCGCGGAAGAGCTGCAGCCCGGCGGCCCCGGCACGGAAGCCGATATGCAGGCGTTCAAGCGGGCCCTGCGGAAACGGCCCGGCTAGGAGCCTGCTGCTGAAGAGCGGAAGAGGGATTGGCGCCGGTCAGAAATTGTACCCGCGATCTATTTTGTAGGTTGTCCGGCATACCCGGTGATAGTTACAGCCGTTGCATTTTTCAAATTCCGGTTTGAAAACGGCAATTTCGCCGGCGCTGATTTCTTTCGCGAATTGTTCCGTTTTTTCCTCAAATTCGTTCATTATTTGCTGAAAAACATCCCCTTCCCGCATGATCCGCTCGCTTTCTTTGGCGGGCAGCCAGGCTTTGGTCCGCTCGTTCTGTATCGCGCCGAAGAGCGCCTGCGGTTTCGCGTCAACAATGCTGAAAAAAAGCGCGGTATGAACGGGCCGGTTCGCGTTTTCCTCGGCGAGGCTGAGGTACAGGGGAAGCTGAAAATTGGCAAGCCCCTTTTCGCTGTCTCCGGTACAGTCCGCAAGGTCGGGCAAATACCGCAGCTTAAAATCAACGATGAGGGCATTTCCCCTGTGTGTGGAATCTTCGCGGGCGTCTTCCAGTATGCAGTCAACTATGCCGTTGAGGAAAAAGGAATCCCGCTCGGCCTGATACGAGGTTTCACTTCCGATAACACGGTAACCGGCAAAGTAAGAAAGAAAGGCTGCCAGGCATTGTTCAAGCCGGGAATGAAAATGTTTTTGTTCGGCGAGCAGCAGCCGGGCGGTGAGGGCGCTCATCACCGGTTTGTGGTCAGGCGGCAAGCAGGGAAAACCCGCGAAAACTTCGTTCACGCTGCGCTCCAGCAACTCGCGGTAACTGTCCGGCAGGGCGGGAAATTCCCTGCGGCCTTCACCGGAATATACGGGCGCGGCAAGTACATGCCCGTTTTTTTTCAGTTCGGAGAAAAACAGATTCAGCGCCGCGTGGTACACCAGCCCCGCGATATTTTCCGCCATAAGATTCGCTTCTATCTGCACATTTTCAAGGGAGAGAACCCGCTCAAAAAGCCATTGCAGGGAACAATTAAAATACGGCGCAAGGGACGAGGCGGACACGCCGGCTTTGCCGGGAAACCGGGAATTGCCGCAGAAGCGCTCACGGATCAATTCCCGCAGCGCCTCATTAGCCGTCCACTTGCCGTCCCGTCCCTGTCCCTGCCGCCGTGAACGCCACGCCTCAAAGCCCCGCTTTTGATTCTCGTGAAGCAGCCGCGGAAAAACAGGCGCGTCCGAATCCCCCGTTTGAGCGCCCTGCAGAAATTGATAAAAAACGCTTTCGGCGCGGTACAGATCAACGCTGAATTTCTCCTGAAACTCAGGATCGTCCCCGTAACGCCGCCGGGGTTTCAGGGCCGCGCCCAGGCGGCTGTGGGGAATGGCGTAACCTGAAAAGCTGTGTTCCGGGCAGAAGAAAGCCGCGGGCCTTTGGGAATTGTATGTATGCAGATTGATAAACGCCGCCGATGCGTCCTCGTCGGCAAGATTGAGTTGTTCCCGTTTGCCCCGGGGCAGAAAGCCCAGACGGGAAAAAACAGCGGAAAGATTATCCTGGCTTGCGCCGAGGACGATGTGACACACAAACGGCGCGGGCGCAGCGGTCCGGTAGGGAAGAATGACGACGCCCGACGCGGGCTGCTGGGGAAGGTAGCTTGTCTTTCCCAGATATTCAACAAAGAACATAAAGGGATCGGGCGCCGGAACATCGGGGAATGATTTTTCAATTTCCGCCAAATACATCAGTTCCGAAACACAGCGGGAAAGCACAATGTCTGTTTCCGCGAGACATCTGTCCATGTCAAAGAAACGTTCCCGGAAACTGAAGTAATGTTTCCGCAAATCGGCAAAGGAAACCGCCCCCCGCAGCGCCTTGACCCGCCGCCGCAGATCCTCAAAAAAACGGCGGACAACAGGATCAATGCCGCCGAAAGGTTTCGCGAAGGCGTCTTCCCAGGCATTCACCGGTTTTTCTTTACCGTCTTCTTCCTCAACCCATGAACTAATACAGTTATTTTTAATGCCGAAGTCGATAAGTTTTTGAATTTCCGCGCCGTCCTTCCAGGGCAGGTGCCGGTTGAGGACCAGACTCGTCAGGGCGGCAAAGGCGAAATCGCGGGAAGCGCAGTCCGAGACGGCCCTGAAAAAACGCCCGGCGGGATACGATGCCAGGGGCTTCCCCGTCCGTCTGACAAAGGGAATGTTCCGGTTGGCAAATTCCCGCAGCACATAAGGCTCGTAGCTTTCCGCGCCGGGAAAGCTCACCACGATTGAGTCCCAGGGGACGCGCTCACGCTCATGCAGGGCCGTGATGTACAGGGCGGCCTCGGCGATCTCGCTGCGGGAATTGGTATAAAAGAAAACGTCGCGGGGCCGTTCCTCCGCGCTGTCGTCCGCTGCGCGCACCGGCTTTACGCGGCCGCTTCCTTCCAGCAGTTCCCGGTATTCACTGTAATCGGAGAGGGACTCGGGGAAAAAGATAAAACACTCTTTGCCGGTATCGTCAAAAGGCGGCGTTTCCCAGGCCGGTTCAAAAAGCCCGTGCGCGTCAAGAAACTGCGCATAACGGCGGGCAAGGATGAACAGGTCCCTGTCGTCTCCCTCAAAGAGTTCCGCGGCCTTTGCCGCTTCTTTGCCGCCGGCAAGCGCCGCGCCAAGGCCGGTAGTTTTGGTAAACCACGAGCCAAGCTGGGGCAAAAGCCCGGAGAGCCAGGACGAAAAAGAAGCGGCCTGCCCCGCCCATTCGGTGCGTATCAGCGAAGAAAAAACCGGCGGCTTTCCCGCCCCGCAAAGCTCTGCGTTTTCCCGGATAAGGCGGCTTACAAAAATGGTACGCAGGACCGAAGGCACGCTCCGCCGGTCCTGTTTTCTTGAGCGGATCGAATCCTGCTTAAAGGTGTCCCAGGCAATGAACCTGTTCATCGCCACTGTGCCGCCCCGGAGCCGTAACAGATGATCCGCCCAGCGGGAAGCCGCCACATCGGTGGGAAAAACAAAAAGCGCTTCGGGCCTATCGGCATTTTTCAGAAGGATTGTTTCAACAATATTCATGCCTGGGACAGTATAATGTAAAAAAGAAAACCGGCATAGTGAGAAACCGCGGGAGCTGATTTCAAAATCAACAGAGCCTGTCCCAAAACCAGTTGACTGTGCGCTAACGTTCACGGCAAGCCGGGGCGCGGTTTTGGAACAGGCCTATAGATAACAAAAAGCCGCCGGGGGCAGGAGTCCCGGCGGCAATTCCAACTTTTTTAGATAATTGAGCCTGCTCCAAAACTATTTGACTGTGCGCTAACGTTCCCGGCATAGCCGGGGGCACGGTTTTGGAACAGGCCCGGTTTTGTTTGTCCTTAGTTCACTTTGATCTGAATGGCCCGCTTCTGGGTCTCGGCCCGCTTTTTAATTTCCAGGCTGAGGACGCCGTTTCTGAAAACCGCAGTTACCGCTTCAGGATCGGAATTTTCGGGCAGTTTGAAAGAGCGGCTGAAAGCGTTAAGCCGCCGTTCCCTGAGGATGTAGGTTCCTTCTTCCTGTTCCGTCTCGCCCGCCTCTTCCTGCTTTGAGGCAATCGAAAGGCTTGCGCCGTCCACATGGATGTCGATGCTTTTCTCATCATAGCCGGGCAGTTCCATGTCCAGCAGGTAGGACGTCCCGGTTTCCCGAATATCCACCGCGGGAAGGCGGTTCAAGATCCGGCTTGCCGGGGCCAGAAGGGAGTCCCCAAAAAAGGACTCAAAGTAGCGATCGAAATCGCTCAGCGCGTTTTGGATTGTGTTCGGACGATACATAGTCACTGTTTTCATAACATATCTCCTTTACCTCTACTGAGGTTATTTGTCCGGCGGGATCTAAGGCGGCGGCTCCGGTCCAACGGACCCCTGTGCTTTCGCTCTCTCCTCGTCGACACTTATATATTAGCAATAATCGTGCCAACTTATAAAAAACCACTAAAATATCGTAAATTTTTTAATATAGGGCGTTATGGGGGTAAAATTGCCGCCGAAAGCCGTTTTGGGGGATAGCAAACGGCCTTTTTCATATAAAAACCGCCGCTGAAAAGACCCGCTGTGGTCAAGGCAATCCGAAAAAGGGAAATTTTGACACGGTCGGGTCATTTTGGCCGAAATAGTGTGTCAAAATGCCCCCAAAAATATAAACCGCTGATCATGCGGGCAAAACCAGGGTTTCGGGCAAAATGTTCGCGCCTGCCCTGCGCACCGGCAGGCTCAGCAGCCGCGCTCGCCCGGAGCGAAGTCGAAGGGTAGTCCGTGGTTTTTCTTCTGCATTCTGCCGATGCTAAAGTATGCTGATCGGTCTTACCGGAACCTACTGCGCGGGGAAAAATTACCTGGCCGCCCTTCTGAAAGAGCGGGGGCTGCCGGTGCTGGATGTGGACAAGCTGGGATATACGGCCCTTGACACGGAAAAAGAGACGCTTGCCGCCCGTTTCGGCGGGGACATTATGCGGCCGGACGGCACAGTGGACCGGCGGCGGCTGGGGGAAAAAGTCTTCGGCAAGAGCGAAGAGCTGGCCGCGCTGGAGGCTATTGTGCATCCGGCGGCAAACCGCCTGACCGGAGAATGGATCAAAAGCATGAAAGGGAAACCTTGCGTCATCAATGCGGCCCTGCTCCATAGATCTTCGGTCTTTGGGCGGCTGGATTGCGTCATTTTGGTCAGCGCGCCTTTTCTCACCCGCCTGCTGCGCGCCCGCAGGCGGGACGCTCTTCCCTGGTCTGCCCTGTTCAAACGCTTTGCCAGCCAGAAAGATTTCACCGCTCAATATTTAACGGGAAAAGCCGATATTTACAGAATAGAAAGCCGTGGATTTTCAGCAGCGGCTTTTCGCCGTTCCAGGGCGAAACTGGAGAAGCGGATTGACGTAATTTTGTTTCAGCTGGGCCTGCGACAGTAAAACGCGGCCTTGCCGGATAGCCGCCTTGGGGCGGGGATGTTCATTAGTGGAGATTGTCTAGTTATGGAAAAGAAAAAACTGCTGCTTGTGGCTGTTTCGGTGGGCGTTTTCCTTGTTGTTGTTATCAGCGCCTCCATTTTGATATTTTCACCCAGGGCGCGGAGCGAGACCGCTTTTTCCTCGAGCCGCCCCATAGCTTCGGGAAGAAGCGGAACCCTGCCGGCGGAGCCTGCCTTTCCCCAGCCGGCAACGGTGGACGCCACGGATATGGTGAAAAACACCGACAGTATCCGGGGTATACAGACTTCTCCCTCGGCAAACGCGTCTCAGGAAACCAATTTCTATATAAACGGCGAAGGGGCAAACGGTACATACACGGTGGAAAAAAGCGATGCGGACACTTCAGCCAAGGTGACCATCAATATTCCCAAACCCAGCGCGGCCGCCGTCCCCGACATCCCTGAATCCCGCCCTGCCTCTGCCCGCCCCGCTCCTGCGGTCAAACCCGTCGCTTCCGCGGCGTCCGCTGCCCCGGCCAAACCAGCCGCGAGGCCGGCTGCCGCGGCCAAACCGGCAGCCGCCAGGCCTGCGCAGGGCAAAACCCGCAATGATTACTGGGTCCAGACCGGCGCGTTTTCCACCCTCGTCCGGGCCGAAGGGGTAAAGGAAACCCTCGCCGGGAAAGGCATCACTTCGATTGTCGAAAACCGCGAGGTGGAAGGCAAGACCTGGTACCGCGTGCGGGTAGGTCCCTATACCTCCGAAACTGAGGCAAACTACTGGCTCGCCCTGGTTAGATCCATTGACGGATTTGCCGACAGCCAGGTACGCCAGACCGTGGCGGCGCATTGATACACGACTTTCGAATGAGCCTCCGCAGATCTCCGGGGTATTAAACCAGACTTGCGAATAAAACCACAAAGATACAGCGCGCGGCGGTATTACGGTTTCGCTGCGCTCATTATTCAGGAAAATATCCGTCCACTTGCCAAAACAAGCCAAATAAAAGATACTTGAGTTGTCCGGAAACTGAAGTTTCCGGGCAGCCCAGTTATAAAAGTGGAGGAGAACGGATGAAGACGGTTCTCGTGGTGGACGATTCCCGTATTATGCGGAATATTGTCAAGAATACCTTTGCGTTGATGAAAATACCCTGTCAGTTTGTTGAAGCCGCAAACGGGAAGGACGCCCTGATGCAGCTTCAAAACCAAAAGATAGATTTGGTGCTCCTGGACTGGAACATGCCTCAGATTTCGGGCCTTGATTTCCTCAAGCACGTGCGCTCCCAGGCGGAATACGCGAAACTGCCGATCATCATGGTAACGAGCGAGGCGGCGCGGTACAATGTTATTGAGGCCCTGAAGGCCGGCGCCACCGATTATATCGTCAAGCCGGTGAACGAAAAAAACTTCAGGGACAAGATACTAAAAATCACATTGTGATTAAATCGTTTGAAAAGGAATGAACCATGGAAAAGTATATTCAGCCCTTTGTGGATGTATGCAAGAGCGTTTTTAGGGACTTTGTGGGAGCGGAGCTGGCCGAGGGACGCCCCTATTTTGCCGACACTACATCGGTGACGGAATGGGACATTTCGGCGGTTATCGGCCTGACCGGGGAGGCGCGCGGGGCGGTGGTTATCTCCATGAAAAAGGAACTGGCCATCAAGCTGACGGGCATGCTCACCAATTCCACGCATACGGACGTGGACGATGATGTTGTGGACGCCATAGGCGAGATAGTCAATATTATCGCGGGGAACGTGAAAAAAGACCTGGAAGAAGCCTTCCGTCTGGTTATCTCCCTGCCTACCATCGTGCAGGGCAAGGAACATTCCATTAAGTGGCCCGCAAACCAGGCGCGGATCATCTGCATTCCGTTTACCATTTTTGGCAGCTCCACCTTTAATCTTTCAGTGGCAATTGAGGCGATAGCGGAGTAGTATATGACGCCGATAAAAGATGTGTTTTTTCGGATATTGACCAGCGGCAAATTCGCCGCCCGCCGCAGCGCTCCGGACACGGAGGATATTGTCCGTTACGTGTTTTTCAACGCGGCGCTTATCGCCGGCGGCCTCCTGCTTGTTTCATTCGGCATCATGGTTATTATGCAGGGGCGCGCGGTGCGGGGACTTTTGGATATTGGCCTGGGCCTGGTCTGCTTCTGTACCATGCTCCTCCTGCGGACCAATATTCCCATGTTTATCACCGGCATTCTTCCCCTTGGGCCTTTCGGGGTACTGTGCGCCATACTGATGTACGGCGGCGACATCCGGGGCTTTGCCGGCCTGTGGATGTTTACCTATCCCCTTATCGTCATTTTAGTGCTGGGGATGAAAGTGGGCGCGACCCTTTCGCTGCTGCTCCTTGCCGGAATTGCCGCGGTGATCTTTTTCCCCGGCCTGGGAGGTTTTGTGTACACCGCCGATATAGCCTTCCGCATCTTCGGCGTCTATGTTCTGATTTTTCTCCTGACCGTCGTGTTTGAACAGATCCGCCTGACCAAGGATCGCTGGGTCAGGCATCTTACCCAGGCCCTGCAAACCGAGCGGGATGAGATTACCGCCATGAAGGACAACCTCAAGGTCGGCCTGTTCCTGATGAACCGGGATTTTATTATCCAGCCCGCTTATTCCAAAGCCCTGGAAGAAGTGCTTTCCACCAGCGGCTTGCAGGGGAAAGACTTTGTTCACCTGCTTTCCGCGTCCATCAAGGCCAAAGAAATGGAAACCCTCAAGGATTATTTCGAGATGATCTTCAACCGTTCTTTTGATCAGGCCATGCTGGACGACATTAACCCCCTGCGGGAACTGAACTATATAAGCATAGAAAGCGGGGAAACGCGGATACTCGACTGCGGCTTTGCCCCGGTAACCCGCGCCGGAGGCGAGGTCTATATCCTCGGTACTTTGCAGGATATTACCGCCGAGAAAGAGCTTCAGAATCAGCTTGACAAAGAAGAAAACAAGCGGCAGGAAGAGATGCGCTCCCTGTTTGAAATCGTGCAGGTGGAGCCCATGGTCTTCAACGACTTTATTGAAGATTCCGAATACGAGTTTGAACGGGTCAATGAAATTCTGAAAGACAAAACACTCACATCCAATCAGGTAATGGTAGAAATATACCAGTCCGTACACGCCATAAAATCCAACGCCCTCATTCTGGGCCTTGACGGATACGGCAAGAAGCTCCATACCCTGGAAGACACGATCAAAAACCTGCGGGATCAGCCGACGGTCTCCTTTGAAGACGTGCTTCATATCACGGTGGAACTGGAACGCATCATGCGGGAAAAAGACAAATTCCGCGAGGCAATCGACAAGATACTCGCGTTCCGGGGCAGCGGCGGCAGGCAAAGCGGGCAGGTCCTTATTGACACGCTGACCAGGGCCAGCGACAAGGCGGCGAAGGATTTGAACAGGCAAGTCCGTTTCGTGCCCAGAGAAATTGACGCGGCGGCCCTGGAATCCGGTTTTCGCCGGATCATCAAGGAAGTCCTTACCCAACTGGTACGGAACGCCGTGGTTCACGGCATTGAGGATCCGGACGAGCGGACGGCGGCCGGCAAGGAAGCCGAGGGGCTTATTCATCTTTCCATAAGCATTGACGACGACAAAGTACACGTCCGCCTTAAAGACGACGGCCGGGGGCTTGATTTTGACAAAATCAAAAAACGCGCCCTGGAAATGAGCCTGATAAAACCGGAAGAAGCCGACAACAAGAACCAGCTCCTGCGGGCCCTGTTTATGCCGGGCTTCAGCACGGCGGACTCAGTCAGCGTCCACGCCGGCCGCGGCGTGGGCCTCAGCCTCGTGCAGGACCGCCTGCGTGAAGTGAAGGGATCCCTCAAAGTAAACACCGAAAAAGGCAGGGGCACAACCTTCCACATCTTTATACCCCTGGAAGCAAACGCTGCGGTAAACAAGGCCTCGTAATTGCTTAAGCGGGGGACAAGCGCATACATAACGGGACATTTATTCGCAAGTCTGGTTTAATACCCCAAGGCAAGCTACGCTTGCCAGGCTTGCCGCGCGGAGGCGCATCCCCGCGAATCAGGTTTCAAGCCGGGCGATGACCAGGCGGAAGCGGTTGTCCTCGTCACGGACCCAGCGGATATCCGCGACCACCACCTCGCCGGCGCCGCCCAGTTCAATGGGGACGGTTCTGCCGCCGCCCGAAACCTGGAACTTTGTGGCCTGGGCGTTGGATGTCCAGATACGGATGCCGTTTTGCGCCTGGATATTGAGTTCGTCCGAGCGCTGGAAATAACGCTCGTTCCGGTCGCGGCGGTCCCGTTCAGAAAGGATCTCCCAGCGGAACATGCAGTAGCCCTGGAAACTTGATTGCAGCGTAAACGGATAGGGATTGGGGGAGGAGAAAACCACCGTGGCGTTGGACGGAACGGGTACGGCGGCGGTTTCAACGGACGCGGCTTCGGGAGGGACAGCTTCGGCCGCCCCGGGAACGGCGCTTATGGCAAAGCGGAGCAGAATCCCCATGTCGGCGTTGTTTTTCACAAAATCGGCGGCGGTTATGCGCAAATCGGGAATGCCGTCGTTGTTAAGGTCCTCGTCGGCCTCCTCGTTTAAATTCAGAACCAGCGTCCGCTTGGGGGTACGGATACTCACCGCATCTTCCAGATTCAGCAGTTCCAGCTTGTACTGATTCTCATCTACCGGAACGAGGAGCGAATCCCCTTTATAAAAACGCCGTTCCAGAGAATCGCCGCTCATCACATACTCCGCCGGAGCGCGGACAACAGGCGCCGCGCTCTCCGCCTGCGGGGGCCGCGCTGCGAAAAAAAACACTGCGCCGCCGCCGCCGAGTACCAGCAAAACAAGCGCGGCGGTAACGAGGATTTTCGGGATCCGCGATGGGTGCTTTAAGAGCTGTTCCACCGGAACGGGCTGTTCCTGTATCTTGAAAGCCCGGTAAAGGGAAAACAATTCCTGCACATCAAGGTCAAGGTAAGCGCCGTAATTTCGCAGGAAACCAACGGCATACAGCTCGCCGGGAAAACCGGAAAAATCCTCGGCTTCCAGGGCCGCAAGGTAACGGGCCGCGATGTTCGTCTCACGGCTTACCTGATCAAAACTGAGATTCTTTTCTTCCCGTGCGGCCCGTAATTTTTCACCCAGCGATTCCACCGTCCGCCTCCCTACTCGGTTTCCTGAAACAGGAAATTGTTACGCATATTGGCCGAAGCCGGAGAATCATAAATAAAGCGCTGTTCGGGAATTCCCTGATTGATTCTGATATTGGAAAAATCAAAGCGCAGCAAACCTTCGGCGATGGTCTGCCCCTCAATCCTGCGGATCAAAAGAGTTTCCGGATCGATGCTGAGAATGATCTCCCTGAAGCCTTCCGACACGGAACGCCGCGTTAGGCGGAGCTTTACCACCCGCTCACGGGAACCGGCGTCCAGCGGTGACGGGGCCGGGCCGGTAACAAACGAGGGAACATAGTTCCGCCTGAGCAGGGTAAGCCCTTGGGCGCTGGCCAGCGAAGCACCGGAAGAAGAGGAGCGCCTCGTCTGGGTAATGGCCTGATTCAGCACCACCCGATATTCAGGAAGGTACACGGTCATCAATTCGCCGTTAAACACAATCACCTGTTCAGCGGGCCGCGTGAAATCTATCCGCAAAAATGAAGGACTCAAATGGCTCACATTTCCCGTCATTTCCGTGCCGCCGGAAAGGATACCGATGCTGGCCTCATAATCCCTGACAGCGCCGTAGCGTTCCGCCACCATCTCAAGATAACGCTCGGCGGTAATAATCTCCTGACCGGAAAGGGTGACGCCCCAGATCAGCGCAAAAACCAGCAAAATCCCCCGTCTGCACATAAGCAACCTCATCACTTTCATTACTATTACATCTACATCTTAGTCCAGAGAGAAACATAAGGCAAGTGCGCCTGTGCGCAAATGTTGTCTGCGCGCAAACCATCCGCCGCCGCCTTCCCGAAGAGCGTCCTGATCCGTTCCAGAAAAGCGGCGGGCGGCGGGGCAGTGATGGAAGGGGGGATGCCCGCTGAAAGTTCCGGCGATGTTTCGCGCAGCTCAAGTTTCCAGGCGTGGAGCAGGAAGCCGCGCCTGCCGCCGCGTAAACGTGCGCCGTATTTGAGGTCCCCCGCCAGGGGATGGCCGTGGGCGGCGGCCTGGGCGCGGATCTGGTGAGTTCTGCCGGTCGTGATTTCCGCGAGGAGCAGAGTACAGGCTTCAGGCGCGCCCGGCGGAGTTACGGCCAGGGGGCTTACTTTGGTCAGGGCGGTTTTGCCCTTGATGATGCCCGGTGCGGCGGTGAAGGTCTTTTGCGCGGCTTTGTCCCGAAAGAGTTCGTCCCGCCAGAGCGCGTTTTTCGAGACGCGGCCTTCCACCACGGCGAGATAGTACTTTTTCAGGCGGTGTTCCCGCAGCAGGGCGCTGAAACGGCGCGCGCCCTCAATGCCGGTAGAAAAAACGATGATGCCGCTTGAGGGCTTGTCCAGCCGGTGCAGCGGGCCGGGCCTGAACGAAAGCGAAGGGGGGAGGCTTCCGGCGAGGAAGGCCCGCGCTATGCCGTCGAGTCCGCCGGGGCCGTGAACGGCGAGGCCTCCGGGCTTGTTAAAAACAATAAGTCCCCCGCCCCGCCAGAGAATCGGGGGCGCCGGTGTTTGAGGCGGCGGACCCGCCGCTCTCCGCGCCGTATCCGCAGGGAGGACGGCGTCAACCGTGATGAGCGCGCCGGCCTTTATGCGCCGGGAAGGGGCGGCGCTTTTGCCGTCTACCGACACGCGGCCCTGCCGCAGCAGACGGTGGATCAGGGAAAGGGAACAGCCGCTCAGCGCCCTGCGCAGCACCCGGTCCAGCCGCCGGCCCTCGTCGTTTTCACCGGCTTTTAATTCAATCATCGCTCATTCACCGGGCCGCAGTGAGCCAAGTTCGCGCCGGGCCTGGCGTTCCACTTCTCCGCCGAGGCCGGAGCTGCTGAGCATGGTCAGTATCTTCACCCCGGTGTAGCTCAACGGAGGGCCGGAGAAACGGCAGAGGGAACCGGTGGCGGCGGCAACGGCGATCAACACGTTCTCGTCATGGGAAACGGCGGAAGGGGACATAGCCTCCAGAAAAGCCTGAATGGCAATGCCGTCGGGATCAACGCCGATGCGGCCGATGGCTTCGGCGGCGGCGGCCCTGATTACGGGATCGGTATCCTTCCTGAACACGTTCGTCAAAAAGGGGATCGTCTCCCGCGAGCCGATATTGGCCAAAAGCATCAGGGCCCGCAGGCGGTACTGCGGCTGCACCGCCGGATGGGTAATTGAGGCCCCCGGCCGCTGGTATTCAGCGCCGGCGGCTTCCATAAGGTACGCGGTCCAGGAAAGCTCGTTTTCCCCCACGCTGCCGGAGAGGATTGCCTTGCCGATGCCGTCAAGCAGGGCGCTCATCTCCCTTTCCTCAAAACGGAACGGGTAATCCGCCCAGGGCGAGGGAGGCGGGCTGCCGGTTCCGTAGGAGCCTTCCGGCGCGGGGCCGTACAGGGACTGTCGCTGGAAGCGGGTGCGGTCTTCAATTTTGTAAGCGTTGAGAATCCAGTTCTGCCCGCCCGCATAGAGCACTCCGTCTTCGCCGAAAGCGGGGACGGCGGCGGTGTTCTCCAGTGTGGTAAACCAGAGCCTGCGGCCGTCGGCAGTAAAGCCCGTGGCCCCGCTGGTGGAAAGCACGTAAATCCCCCGCTCGTCGTACAGCATAACGACCTCTTTCTCGCCGCCGGTGGTCTCTCCGGCGGACGCGGAACGCAGGCGGATGTGCGTATCACCCGTCCAGAGTATCTTCCGCTCGTCAACCGAGAGCAGCAGCGTGCGCCCGTCCCGCTGGGTTATGGCCGCCATGTTGCCTCTGCTTGCCGCGGCCAGCGGCGGTGAGGAGAGGCGGGGCAGCGTGGAGCGCGACTCCCCCGGATCGGCGGGCATATACCACTCGTCAGGATTGCCGAGGATTTCCATCGTCCCGTTTTCATACAGCGCCATGACCCGCGGCGCTCTTTGCCAGGCGGTCTTTTTTTCCGAAGCGCCGCCCGAGACGGCGCTCAGTGAAACCAGCAGCTCCGGCGGGGAACTCAGTTTCCACACCAGCGCGCCGCCGAACGGATCGACGCGCAGCGCTTCCCCTTTTTCCAGGGCCAGCAGGACGCCGCCGCCCTGATCCAGGCGCGGGCTGAGACGTATCGGTTCCGTAAAGCGCCGTGTCCAGAGCAGGTTTCCCGACGCGGTATAGCAGGAGAGTGTATCGCCGGTGGGCACAAAGAGCCTGCCGTCCCAGCCGGAAACGACCGGCCCGGAGAGCGGCCCGCCGGGGTTCCGCCGCCACAGTTCCCTGCCCGCCCGGTTCACCGCAATGAGCGCGCCGTTTACGCGGGAGATATACGATGTCCCTTCCCGCGAGCGGCTTACAAACGGGCTAATCCGCCCCCGCGCCGAATAGTTCCACAGGAGCGCGCCGCCGGAGGAATACGCCTTGATATTCCCCCCGTCCAGCGCCACCACCGCCGACTGTACCTGCGCCGCCGGCAGCCCCGTAACCTCCCCTCCGAGCGCGCGTACCCAAAGCGGCTCGGCATCCACCCGCCCCCGCTCCCGGTCCGGCGCCGGCCCGCTCTGGGAAAAAACAGCAAGGGGAAGCAGCAACAGTGATATGAGGAAAGGGAATCGCATCGCTGCTTTCATTCTTGCCGAATATCACCGGACTTGCAAGAGAACGAAAGAGAAAATCCGCGGACCGGTACGGAAAACACCCGCCAGAGGCCGCGCGCACAGGCGCTGGTATCCGCGGTATCCCTTTCCCTGCGCTGATCCCGCCCTGTTCCGCCTTGCCGCGAGGGCGATTAATCCCTTTCAATACAGCCTATGTCGATCCTGCAACATAGGCTATGTCGATCCATCCATATAGCCTATGTCGATCCATCCACATAGCCTATGTCGATCCATCCACATAGCCTATGTCGATCCCACAACATAGCCTATGTCGATCCCACAACATAGCCTATGTCGATCCATCTACATAGCCTATGTCGATCCCACAACATAGGCTATGTCGATCCATCCACATAGCCTATATCGATCCCACAACATAGCTTATGTCGATCCCGCAACGCTTATAATCGAGGACTATCAGCGGTCCGCGGGTACATTTCTGAGTATGGTAGTGGCGCACGGATTGCAAGCAAGCGCCGATGCCTGGTGTTTACCGGTATTATAAATACTTAAGAATCGGTGTAAAATAATCTCGTGATGGCCCTGCGAAAAACCAGTAAAACCACGAAGGCTATTTTGGCCGCCGTTCTTTGGGTATGCATAGTCTGCCTTGGCGGCGCTATTGGCTGTACGAACCGGGAAGCGGCGGAGCGGGATACGTATCCGGAATATACCGTTTACCGCGATATTCCCGGCGTTACGGACCGCGAGATTGCCGCCATAGAAGCCCTGAGGGAGAGCGGCGCTTCCCTTGTCTACGGCATGAACCTCTCCACCGAGGCTTTCTATGACGATTCCGGCGTTATACGGGGCTATGCCGCCCTGTTCTGCGACTGGCTTTCAACCCTGTTCGGCATCCCGTTTAGACCCATGATCTTCGAATGGGGCGATTTGATCAGGGGGCTTGAGGCCGGGACAATCGACTTTTCAGGTGAACTAACGGCGACGGCGGAGCGGCGGAAAATCTTTTTTATGACCGACGCCATTGCCGGACGTTCCGTCAAGTTTATGCGAATCCGGGGCGGCGAGAGTATTAGCGATATAGCGAAGAAGCGCCCCCTGCGCTACGCTTTTCTGGACGGCACCACCACGCCGGACCTCGTAACGGCCCAAACGCATACGCCCTTTGAAATGGTCCTGGTTGAAGATTACCCGACCGCGTACGCCCTGCTTAAATCAGGTGAAATCGACGCCTTTTTCGAAGAGAGTACCGCGGAGGCGGCGTTTGACGTTTACGGCGATGTAAAAGCGGAAGATTTTTTCCCCCTTGTTTACGGGCCGGTTTCCTTCTCAACGGGAAACCCGTCTTTACAGCCGGTAATCGCGGTGGTACAGAAGGCGCTGCAATCGGGCGCTATGCGGCATTTGATCGAACTGTACAACCGGGGGCAGCGCGAATACCTCAGGCATAAATTTCGTATGCGCATCAGCGAAGCGGAGCGGGCGTACCTGGATGATCGTGTCAATAACGGCCGCGCCGTGACGCTTTTAACCGAGTACGACAATTACCCCGTCAGTTTCTACAACGCCCAGGAAAACGACTGGCAGGGAATCGCGTTCGATGTGCTGCGTGAAATTGAAGACCTCACGGGACTTGCGTTTGAACGGGTCAACGATGAACACGCCCAATGGTTCACGATCCTTGAGCGGCTCGAATCAGGCGAAGCGTCTATGATTACCGAGCTGATCCGTTCCGAGGATCGCGAGGGCCGTTTTATCTGGACGGACGAATCGTTTCAAATCGATTACTACGCGCTCTTATCCAAGTCATCGTATCCTGATATTAATATCAATGAGATTCTCTACCATAAAATCGCTCTTGTGCAGGATACGGCGCACGCGGAACTGTTCCGTGAATGGTTCCCCGACCACGCCAACGCGGTGGAATATGTTTCCATCTTCGGGGCTTTTGACGCGCTGGAAAAAGGGGAAGTTGACCTGGTAATGGCGACCAGGAACCTGCTCTTAAGCCAGACCAATTACAGTGAAAACCCGGGCTACAAGGCAAACCTGGTGTTCAACCGTTCCTTTGATTCCGCGTTCGGCTTTCACGTTAGCGAAACCCTGCTGCGATCCATTGTCGATAAAGCGCTCGCTATTGTTGATACCGAAATTATCGCCGACCGCTGGAGAAGCAAAATATTTGACTACCGTACCAAACTGGCGCGCCAAAGGCTGCCGCTGCTGGTGGGGGTTTCCCTGCTGTGTTTTTTCGTACTGGTCCTTTTGTTCATTATATTTCAGCGGAACCGGCAGGAAGGCAAACGGCTTGAACGCATTGTGCGTGAGCGTACCGCGGCGGCGGAAGCGGCAAGCCGCGCAAAAAGCGATTTTCTCGCCAATATGAGCCATGAAATACGTACGCCCATGAACGCCATTATCGGCATGACGTCCATCGGCAAATCATCGTCCGACATGGAACGCAAGGATTACTGCCTTACCAAAATCGAGGACGCCTCGAATCATCTTTTGGGCGTCATCAACGACATACTGGACATGTCAAAAATTGAGGCAAACAAATTCGAGCTTTCCCCGGCGGAATTTGTTTTTGAAAAGACGCTGCAGCGGGTGGTCAATGTCGTCAATTTCCGCGTGGAAGAAAAACAGCAGAGACTCTCGATTCACATAGACAAGGCCATCCCCCGCGCGCTGGTGGGCGATGAACAGCGGCTCTCCCAGGTGATCACCAACCTGATAGGTAACGCCGTTAAGTTTACTCCGCCGCAGGGTTCCATCAGCGTGGATACCCGTTTTATGGAAGAAGAAAACGGTATTTGTACTATCAGGATTGACGTTATCGATACCGGCATAGGTATCAGCAAAGAACAGCAGGCGCGTTTATTTCAATCGTTCCAGCAGGCCGAAGCCAGCACATCCCGGAAATTCGGTGGTACCGGCCTTGGCCTTGCCATATCAAAACGCATTGTAGAGATGATGGGCGGGACGATATGGATAGAATCCGAGCCGGGCAGGGGTTCGACTTTCGCGTTCACGGTAAAATTGGCCAAAGGCGCGAGTGATGAAAAGTACAGCCTCTTGAGGGCCGGTGTGAACTGGAAAAATATCCGTATTCTAACGGTGGATGATGATTCTGACATACGCGAATTCTTTACGGAAATTTTTCGGCGTTTTAACATTGACAATGATACCGCCGCGGACGGGGAACAGGCCGTGTCGCTCATTGAACAAAACGGCGCGTACAGTATTTATTTTGTTGACTGGAAGATGCCCGGCATGAACGGCGTCGAGCTTACCCGCAAAATAAAGGAACGGGGAGATGACAATTCAGTGGTGATCATGATCTCCGCCACCGAATGGAGCGTGATAGAAAAAGAGGCAAAAAGCGCGGGGGTGGACCAGTTCCTGTCCAAGCCCCTGTTCCCCTCCGCGGTGTTTGATATAATAAACGAATGTCTGGGGGCGGCCGACGTCTCCGAAGAAGAGCGCCCCGATATAGACGGTATCTTTAAGGGGAGCCGCATACTGCTGGCCGAGGATGTGGAGATCAACCGCGAAATCGTGCAGACCCTTCTGGAGCCGACTTTGCTTGCCGTTGACTGCGCGGAAAACGGCGCGGCGGCTGTCAGGATGTTCAGGGAAGAGCCGGAAAAATACGACATGATCTTTATGGATGTCCAAATGCCCGAAATGGATGGCTACGAAGCCACCCGAAAAATACGGAAATTTGAAGAAGAGCGCTGGAAAAGAATATCGCCGGAAGTTCCGCGGGAAACTCCGCAATTACCGGAATCCGATAAAGGGGTTCCGATAATTGCCATGACCGCCAATGTCTTTAAGGAAGATATGGAAAAATGTCTTGAGGCGGGAATGAACGACCACATAGGAAAACCACTGGATTTTGACGAACTGCTCTCCCGCCTGCACAAATACCTGCCGCGGAAAGGACGCGCCGCGGATTGACACGGACACTCAAATTGGGCGGAACATATTCCCTTATTGGCGTGTTTCCCCTATACTGTGCGTAATGGACGTTTCAGGTAAACTCAGCGTAACGGAACTTACCGAGCGTATACGCCGCTGCCTGGAGGGGAGTTTTACTTCCCTCGTGGTGGAGGGGGAGTTGTCGAATTGCAGGCCGGCGAGTTCGGGGCACCTGTATTTCAGCCTGAAAGACGCCGGGGCGAAGATTGACGCGGTGATGTTCAGGAACCGGCTGCGGACGCTGACCTTTGAGCCGAAAGACGGGATGCTCCTGCGGGTCCGGGGGAGCCTTTCAGTGTACGCGCCGAGGGGAACTTATTCCATTGTCTGCGAGGAGATGGAACCGGCAGGATCGGGGGACATCCTCGCCATGCTGGAAGAGCGCAAGCGGCGTCTTGCCGCCGAGGGCTTGTTTGACGAAGACCGGAAAAAGCCCCTGCCCCGTTTTCCCTCGGTGGTGGGTGTGGTGAGTTCCCCAACCGGGGCCGCGGTACACGATATTCTCAATATACTGAGAAGGCGGGCCGCCGGGGTGCGGGTGATTATCCTTCCCGCGCCGGTGCAGGGAACCGAGGCCGCGCCTCTTATCGCGCGGCGGATCGCCCAGGCTAACCAATGGCGTCTGGCGGACGTACTCATTGTCGGCAGGGGGGGCGGCTCCCTGGAAGACCTGCTGCCCTTTTCCGAAGAGGCGGTGGTGCGGGCGGTGGCGGCATCGGCAATTCCGGTGGTAAGCGCCGTGGGGCATGAGATTGACTGGGCCTTATGCGATTTCGCCGCGGACCTGCGCGCCCCCACCCCGTCGGCGGCGGCGGAACACGTCAGCGAAAACCGCGTTACGACCCTGGAAATAATACGGGCGCTTGTAAAGCACATAACGGCGGTAATGTCGGCCCGGCTTGAAAAGACGCGCCTTCTCCTCAAGCCTTTCAGTACGGAAGACCTCGAATACCGTTTCCGCGCCATTTTGCAGCCCAGGCTCATCCGCTTTGACGACGCCAAAGAATCGCTCGTCCGGGCCCTTTCCGAAAAAGTCGCCGCCCTCCGCCGGCGCATGGAACTGTCCGCCGCCGTGCTTGAGGCCGGCAGCCCTCTTGCGGTGATGGAGCGGGGCTACTCAATGGTAACGAACCGGCGAACCGGCGCTCTCATCCGCGCGGCGGAAGACGCCCGCCCCGGCGACCCGCTCAGTATCCGCCCGCTAAAAGGAAGCATCACGGCGGTAACCGCGGAAGTAACGAAGTAATTATACAGGAGTGATTATGGCAAAAGCGAGCGGCAAGGCAAACAACAAAACAAACGGTAGCGGCAGCGGCGACGTCGTGATGCGGAATTTCGAGAAGCGCCTGGAGCGGCTTGAGGAATTGGGCGAACAAATACGGAAAACCGACATTCCCCTGGACGAGGCGCTCAAGTCTTTTGAGGAGGGGATACGGCTGGCCCGCGCTCTGGAAAAAGATCTGGAAAAAGTCGAAAGCCGCGTTGAGATATTGATGAACAGCGCCGAGGCGGAGGAGAGCGAGTCTCCTGAGCTGGAACTCTTTGAGACGGAGGATTAGCTATGGCGAATAGCGCCGCCGGTACGGCGCCGGTTGCCGCCGCGCCTGACGGACGCATTAAACTGCTGCCGCCGGAAGAGGTCAGGCGGATTGCCGCGGGCGAAGTGATCGACCGGCCCGCGGCCCTGATTCGGGAATTTCTTGACAACGCTATTGACGCCGGGGCCGCCAACATCGAAGTTACCGTTGAGGGCGGCGGCGTGAAAAAAGCGGAAGTGGTTGACGACGGCGAGGGCATGGGACGCGAAGACCTTGAATGCTGCTGGCTTACCCACGCCACGAGTAAAATCCGCTCCCTGGACGACCTCAGCCGCGCCGAAACCCTGGGCTTCCGCGGCGAAGCGCTGGCCGCCGCCGCCGCCGTTTCCCGCCTGGAAATCGTCAGCAGCGCGGACGGCAGGGAAGCCTGGCGGCTGGAAGTCGGCCCCGGCGAACAGCGCCCTCCCCGCCTGGAACGTGTCCGCCGCACCAAAGGCAGCAGCGTGCGTTCGCTCAACCTGTACGATACCATCCCCGCCCGCAAACGCTTCCTCAAACGGGAAGGCAGCGAGGCGGCCTTGTGCAGGCAGGCGTTCATCGACAAGGCCCTGGCCTTCCCCGAAATCAGCTTCCGCTTTACCCAGGATGGCCGGCCCGTATATTTTTTTCCCGCCGCCGCCTCCAAAAAAGAGCGCTTCGCCGCCGCCCTTCTTGACGCCCGCGAGGGGGCCTTTCTCCACGAGATTCACGCAGGCGGAGCGGGCTTTTCCGCGGACATCGTTATCGGCGGCCCGGAACTCTACCGTAGTGACCGGCGAATGTTGTACGTGTTCGCCAACGGCAGGAGGATACAGGATTATTCGCTGACGCAGGCCCTGGAATACGGTACGCAGGGCTGCTTTCCCAACAGCGCCCACCCGGTAGGGGCGGTCTACGTGGACATCGATCCCGCGCTGGCGGACTTCAATATCCACCCGGCCAAGCGGGAAGCGCGTTTTCGGGATCCGGGGGCCATTCACCACGCCGTAAGCTCCGCCCTGCGGGATTTCTGCCGCCGCCTGGGCCTTACACATGAGGAAAGCCGGCGGGGGGCGGCGCCGGGCGGTACGGGAGAAACCGGCGCCTTGCGCGGGGGCGCTTCACTGTTCGGCGCGGGGGCGGCATTTGCGGGCAGGGCAAGCCCCACCGCCGGCCGGCCGGGCGCCGCGGCGGCAATGGAAGCCCTGCTGGAAAAGCCGCCCGCCTTTTCTCCCCTGCCGGGCCGCGCGGACTACGGCGCCGCTTCGGAAGCCGCCTTCGAGGCGGCCGAGGAATCTCCCCCGTACAGCGAACCCCGCTACGCCGGCAGGGCTTTTTGCCTCTTCATCCTTGTTGAATGGGACAACAAACTCTTTATTATCGATCAGCACGCGGCCCACGAGCGCATTCTCTACAACCGTTTTCTCGCAAGCCCCATCCCCAAACAGGAACTCCTCGCGCCGCTGCCCTTCACCACGGAAAGCGGGGAGGAAGACCGCTTTCTTGAGGCCAGGCGTGAGGAACTGGCCGCTCTGGTGGTAGAAATCAAAAGAGACGGAGACGGTTGGCGCATAGAGGCCCTGCCCGCGCTCTGGCGTCTGGGCGACGGGGAAACCGTGCGGCAGATTCTCGATTTACGCAAGGCCGGGGAAAACATGGCCGAGCGCTGGGCCGCCACCCTCTGCTGCCACCAGGCCGTGCGAGACGGCGACTACCTTGACGACGCGAGCGCTTTTGCCCTGGCAAAAGAAGCCCTGGCCCTCCCCGATCCCCGCTGCCCTCACGGCCGTCCAATCTGGACCGAAATCACCCGCGAGGCGCTGTTCAAAGCCGTCAGACGGGGGAACTGATCAGGGCAAACGCTTTCTTTTACTTCCAATTGCGGGAAATCACCAAAAAAGCAGGCGCTGCTGCCCCGCAGACGACACACTTCAGCTCATCCAAAAATCGTATATGTTATACCATTGATACGGGTTTTTTACGCACTGTTTTTCGAGTGTCTCCGCAAAAGACCGCGCAAGGGCTTCGATCCTGGCGTTCCGCTGTGAACGGGGGCAGTTAAAATCCACGCCGGCTTTTTGCACCAGCATATCGTATTCGCCCTTTATGGAAAGATCCCCCCGGCGCACGGCGAATACAAAGTATACGGCGGCTTTTAAGAGGGCCGCAAGAAAAAAAGGTCCGGCGGGAAAAGGCGCAGGTTTGCCGAGAAAGGGAAACGTGAAACGCCGGTCGCCCCGGTCTTTTGCAAGACCGCCGGCTTCCTTTGCCCTGGCCGTCCGGTCACCGATGATAACGATAAGGCCGCCCCGCGAGAGGCAATCCTCAAGACGCTCCACCGTTTCCGGGCCGATGTCACCCGCGTTCACCAGGTGGTTTTCCGATTCGGGGTTGATGTCCCGGAGCATGCGGTTGAATTTTTCCGTTACGGTAAAGTCCACGATAGAAAACACGGGAAAGGAAACCGAAGCCCGGGTACGGCTAAAGTCGGCCAAAGCCCGCAGCATATCGGCGTTGCCAAAGTGGGAACAGATAAGAAGCGCCCCCCTCTGCTGTTCTATGTCGGCGACCAGTTTATCCATGTCGTCATCGTGGTAATGGATCTGCTTTTCCTCGATCCTGCCGGCCCAGGCCGCGGCTTTTTCCACTACGTACAGGGCAAAAGAAGCGAAATGTTTGGATGAGCTGAATTTTTTACCGCTTGCCGCGCCGGCCATTGCAAGAAAACGCCGGGATTCTTTCCTCCGCTTGCCGCTGAAAATAAAATAAAAAAAACTTATCGGAAAAGCCGCAATGCGGATTAGGGGAAGGGGCAAGAGCCGCAGCATACCCGTTAACAAGCGGAACTGCAAATACGACTTTGCCTCCTCCCGCTCCTCTGTCCAATGCCCGCCCGAAGCTTCTCCGTCAGGCTCACTCATCGGCACTGTCCCTGCTAAACAGCGCCTTTACCTGCTCCCTCGGCTTCTTCCCCTGGGTATCCTGGGGAATAAGGTCAACATACCTGAATTTTTTCGGAATCACCGTCCCTTCAAAATATTTCGCGAGGTAGTTTGTCCAGTATTTGTTGATTTCGGCCTTTTCCTTGCCGTCAAACCGGGCTTTTGCCTTGCTGTTCAGAACGATCGCCGCGGCGAGGTACTGCCGGCGGTCCTCAAAAGGGACAACACAGGCATCATCGACCATGCCGGATTCAAGAATGCGTTCTTCAACTTCGGTAAGGGATATCCGCTTTTCCTCGATCTTGACGATAGAATCCGCCCTTCCTTTGAGGATGAACCGGCCGTCGGGCAAAAGCTCCACCAGATCGCCTGTAGGAATGGGCGGAACATTGGGTATTGGCAGATGGATCATGAGGCAGCCGGCATCGTTAGATGAAACCTTAAGGCTGGCGAAGGGCCGCCACTCCGGGCCGTCTTTGGACTGCCGCCAGGCAACGCCGGATCCCTCGGTGCTGCCGTAAATGTCTATCGGCCAGAACCCGAAAAGGTCGTTTGTTTTTTCGGCGGTTTCGGGAAGGAGAAACCCGCCCGAAACGATAATATAGGGTTCCTTCATATTGAGATTAACGCCGGATTCGGTTGTCCTTTTAAGGAAAGCCGGGGAAGTGTAGATTATATACGGCACATCGTTGAGTTTTTCAAATTCTTCGGGCCGTTCTATGCGCTTCCGCCTGAAAGGAACACCCAGGGTAAAGGGCAGTATAATGCTGAAAATAAGTCCGTAAATGTGATGCTGGTTTACGGTAACGATATTTTTCCGTTCGTGCCAGGCGTCAACCCAGGACTGGGGCAGTCCTATATTTACCTCGAATTCCACTATCCGGTGCGGTATTGCCTTGGGCTTTCCCGTAGATCCTGAAGTAAAGATCACAAAAACGGATTCAACCGGATTAAAAGGGACATGGACAATTTCGCCGGACGGCGCGCCGCCCGCGGCAAGAATTGCGCCGATTTGCAGTGCGCCGGGAATCATCGCCTGATCGGAAATTATGCCGGCCTCATCGCCGCATATCTCGGCAATATTACCCGGTGTGATGTTTGCGGTAAGCAGCACTTCTTTTTTACACTGAAACAGGGCGATAAACGCCACCAGAAAATGCCAGTAATCCTCGGCGTGCAAAAGCCATTTGGCCTTTGGGGAAGAAGCAAGCGCGGCGCGGATAAGCGCGGTTTCGTGAAAAAGATCCCGCCATGTCTTGTATTTTCCGTCCGACCAGGCGCCGTCAAAGCAGAGTACCGTATCCA
>JAISYA010000016.1 GCA_031270205.1 Treponema sp. | reverse complement strand
GAACGGAAAACCGGCAGCGTGGAACTGCTCCTCACCATGCCCTTTTCCGAGTGGGATCTCGTGCTGGGAAAATTTTTCGCCGCGCTTGCGGTACTGGCAATGATGCTGGCCCTCACCGTTCCGCTGCCCTTAAGCCTGCGCGCCCTGGGGGACTTTGACGGCGGGATGATCCTTTGTGAATACGCCGGGGCTTTGCTGCTGGGTTCTTCCGCCGTCGCCCTGGGGCTGCTGCTCTCTTCGCTCTCAAAAAACCAGGCGGGCAGTTTTCTGGGAAGCGCGGCGGCGCTCCTGGTGATAATGCTTATCAATCAACTGACTTTTTCGTTTAACCTTCCCCAGTGGCTTACCGAAGGAATCAACTTTATTTCCCTGGCCTTTCACTTTGAAAGCTTCTCCAAAGGGCTTATCGACAGCCGGGACCTCGCCTTTTTCATACTCAGTACGGCGCTGTTTTTATTCATCAATACCAGGGTAATTTTGATGAGGAGATGGGGCTGATGACCAGAAAACAGACCGCGGCCTTAACGGTATTGTCGCTCGTCGCCCTGGCGCTGGCCTTCCTGGTAAGCCGGCGCTTTTGGTTCCGCCTGGATTTTACGCGGAACAGGGCTTACACGATTTCCGCAGTGTCGCGTAATCTCCATACCGAAATACCGGATCAGGTGAGAATAACCTATTATCTTTCCGACAAACTGCGTTCCATGCATCCTATGCCGGGGGAGATTGAGGATCTCTTGAGGGAGTACGCCGCTTATTCCCGCGGGAAAATACGCCTGGTGGTAAGGGACCCGGTTAAGGCCCGGCTTGCCGAACAGGTGGAGCGCCTGGGCATTCAACCCCAGCAGATTCAGACCGTGGCCGAGGATCAGTCGAGTCTCGTTACGGTCTACACGGGTCTTGCCATTGAATACCTGGACGCGATAGAAGTGCTGCCGGTGGTGTTTTCCCTTGACACCCTTGAGTATGATTTAACGAGCCGTATCCGCGCGCTGGTGCGGGGCAGCGAGCGCCAAATCGGGATTATCGCGGGGGACCGCCGCTGGAACGAGGATTACGTGTACCTGAATCAGGCTTTTGCCGGCGCGGGTTACCGGCCCTATCTTATCGCCCCGGGGGATGAGATTCCGGACAGCCTGCCGGCGCTGTTTGTACTCGGCGGCGCTGAGGCACTGGACGGGCGGGCCCTGTACCGGATTGACCGGTATATCCGCCTGGGGGGAAGGGCGCTGTTCGCGCTGGACGGGATCTACGTGGACGCCCTCGGCAGCTTTGAGGCCAGAAGGCCAAACGATCAGGGGCTGCTGGAGATGGTCGCCTCCTACGGCGTAAGCGTCCGTCCGGAGCTGGTCCTCGACCGGGCCGCCCTGACCCTGCAATACCGGACCGGAAGTCCCGGCGGCGGGGGCGTGCAGTACCGGATTATCCGCTATCCCCACTGGATCGCGGTTCTCCCTGAAAGCGGCAATCTTGAGCATCCGGTGAGCGCCCATTTCGGCGGCCTGGACCTGTTCTGGGCAAGCCCCCTGGAACTCCACGCGCCGGAAGGGGTGGAGGCTGTTCCCCTTTTTACCAGTACCGGCGACGCCTGGGTGATGCGGGACCGTTTTTACACGAATCCCGAAGATGCGGGCCTCTTTGAACGGGAAGCGGCGCAAACGAGGGGGCTTAAAATACTCGGCGCGAGCCTTACCGGAACCTTTCCGTCCTGGTTTTCCGGCGCGCCCAAGCCCGCCGGGGAAGGTTCGGAGGAGGAACTGCCCGATATGCCCGCCCGACCCAGGCCGTCCCGGATCATTGTCGTCGGCGACACGGATTTTGCCACCGCGCTTATCGGCGTCAGCGGTGGAGGGCAAAACCTGGATTTCCTGCTGCAGGCCGCCGACTGGCTGGGCAACGACGATGATATTATCGGAATCCGCAGCCGTGAATCCGGGGCGGGCCGGCTTGACCGTATCATTGATCCGGAAAAGAGAATCGCCGCCATGCGCCTTGTCCAGCTTGTCAATGTGATCCTCACGCCGCTTTTTGTTGTTTTCGCGGGCCTTCTTTTCGCCTGGAGGCGCAGAGCGCGTTTCCGGCTGTCCGCAAAGGAACATTTTGATGACGTATAACAAAAAACTTTTTATTCATGTAATGATAATCGCGGCGCTGGCTCTCGCCTATACCCTGGGCATAGTCTTTGATCCTGAAAGGACCGCTTCCGGATCCGACCTTCTTTCCTGGATAGATCCGCAGCTTGTTGACCGGATAGACCGTATCGGCATCGAAAGCGGCGGCGAAACCAAGGAACTGATTCGTAAAAACGCCGGGTGGTTTGTTTCTCATAACGGGAAAGACTACCCGGCCAGACAAATGCGGGTGGAGGTCTTTATCGGCCTTCTTGCAAAACGCGCGCCCTATCCGGTCCGATCCTCAAACGCCTCGTCCCATGAACGGCTGGGACTTACCGAAAACAACGCTTCGCGGATTCTTGTATCGGGCGGCGCGGGGCCCCCGCTTTTGGACCTCCTGGTTGGGCAGGGGGATAATACCGGGCAGGAAGTGTATTTGCGCAGGCGGGGCCAGAACGAGGTCCGTTCCGGCGAGGATGTCTTTATCTCCTACACCGAAAGCCCGCGCGCCTCCTGGTACAATCTGCGGCTCTTTCCGGAGAGCGAAGACGGCAGTCTGGACGCGGACAGCGTACAGCGGCTTACCGTTTACGCCGGGGCGCAAATGCCCGGCGGTGATGCTGGCGCTGCCGCCGCCGCGCCGGCGGAACTCCGCGTTTTTACCCGCAGCGGCACGGAGTGGACCTTTAGCGGCATATCCATCGCCGGGGCGGATATGAACAAGGTGGACTCTTATGTGCGGGGAATCCTCAATGTCGAAGGGGATGATTTCAGTGATTCCGATGAAGGCGGCCTCATGCTCAACCACAGCCGAATAACGCTGGAGCTGGGAGACGGCAGCGTGAGGACGCTGCGCCTCGGCCCGCCTGACGAAACAGGCCGCCGCCTTGCGCGGGTTTCAGAATCGCCGTATACCTATTCCCTGGCGGGCTGGGCCGCCGAGCGGCTGTTCAGGGACGCTTCGTTTTTTGGGAAGCAATGAGCTGCCAACGGGAATGACGGTATCGTTGATTTGGTATTCAACCGGACGGTATAATACGCTTCCTGTCGAACGGGCCGGCGGGCCATTTTACAGCGCCCGGTTCAGGAACAGCGCGCAGGCGGTAAAAACAAGCGCCGCGGCAAAAGCCCAATAGTCAGCGGATGACATTTTGATGTCCTCAAGCCAGGTCTTTGTCTTAAATGCGCCAAAACCCCGCGCGTCCATGGCGATTCCCAGCAGCTGCGCCCGCCGCATTGCGCCGGTCAGCAGGGGAATTACCAGCGCCGGATAGGCCCTGAATTTATCCATCAACGTACCTTCCTCAAAGGCCCGCATGCCCCGCAATTTCTGGGCGTCCATAATAATCCGCGCGTCTTCCTCAAAGGCAGGTATCAGGTTGAGCGCGGTAGTGGCGATATAGGCCGCCTTGTAGGGCATACCGAGTTTTGTAAGGCCCAGGGCCAGCAGACGGGGGGAGGTGGTCATGGTAAGCATGGGCAGGAGGAGCATAAGCGCCACCAGCCGGCAGACGATCACCGCGCCAAGGACAAGGCCGTCCCATTTCAGGGAACCCATGCCGCCCACAAGCGGGACAGATTCGGGGATGAGCGGTTTGAGCACATAACGCTCGCCGGGGCCGAAGAGCGTCTGTAACACGATCACAAAAACCATTAGGGTGGATAACAATTTGATATAGGCCGTTATTTTTTTGAAAGGCAGTTTTGCCGCGAACCACAGTCCGAGAAAAGCGAGCATCTGGGCGGCGGCAACAAAGGGCTGATCTACAATAAAAACAATTAGGGTAAAAAACAGAACCAGCGTTATCTTTGTCCGGGGGTCCAGCTTGTAAAGAAAGGAGCCGTGTTCCGCATGTTCAATCGCAGTCATCGTTTTCCTTAAACGGGCTTCCGCGGGACAGACCGCGAAACGGCCTTTTCAAAACAGGGGATTTTCTTCCGTTGGCTTATTCGGAAACTGAGGTTTCCGAATAAGTCCGGTTTTCAATTTCCCGTTTAATTCCCCCGCAATTTCCAGCAGCCGCTCCCTGGCGTTCTGCGCGGGATCGTCCAGTACTGTTTCCAGCAGCTCGTTGAGAATTATTCCCATGGTTTTGCCCGGAGCGATTCCGGCTGCCATAAGGTCTTTTCCCGAAACGGCCAGGTCCTTGAGTGAAAGGGCGCGGCTTTCGGAAAGCACCCGGTCTACCCTGCGGGCCAGGGGGAGGAGGAAGTCCGGCGGCGGTTCAGCCCCCGCCATCGCGCAGGCGTCGGCCATGCGGAGGCGGTAGAGATTTTCGAGGTTGGCCTCCCCTGCCCGGACAATAAAACGGCGCACCGCCGCGTCGGTCCACTCCCCGGTGTAGTGAAACATGTGCTCCTTCACCAAGAGGCATACGGCGTCAATGAACGCACCCGGATAGCGGAGCCGGCCCAGGATGTTCCGGGCGATCTTTTCGGATTCGGCCTCGTGGCGGTAAAAGCTCCAGACGCCTTCCGGTTCCATTTTGCGCGTAACGGTCTTTCCGGTGTCGTGTAACAGGGCCGCCGCGCGGACCTCCGGCGGGTATTGCTTTCCGGCCGCGTAATCACAGGCCAAAAGGGAATGGTCAAGTACGTCGAAACGGTGGAAGCCCTTTTGTTCAACGCCCCGGCAGGCGGCCAGTTCCGGCAGGAACAGTTCCATGAGGCCGGTTTTTTCCATAAGGGACAGGGCGCGGGAAGGCCGGGGCGAGGCGAGAATTTTGTCCAGTTCGCCGCGGACCCGTTCGCGGGAAACTTTGGCGCTTACGGACAGCGCGGCGGGAATGGCCGCTTCGGTATGCTGCTCAAGCTCAAAGCCAAGCTGCGCGGCGAAACGGACCGCCCGCAGGGGCCGCAGCCCGTCCTCGGAAAAACGTTCCTCCGCCTTTCCCACGCAGCGGATGATCCTGGCCCTGATGTCCGCTTCCCCGCCGAAGGGATCCACCGTTTCGCCGCCGGGCAGCCGCAGGGCTATGGCGTTCATCGTAAAGTCCCGGCGGGAAAGGTCCTCTTCAATAGTGGCGGCGTAACGCACAGTGTCGGGCCTGCGGCCGTCGGAGTAACCGGCCTCGGTCCGGTAGGTGGTGATCTCAAGGCTTCGCCCCCGGTACAGCGCCGTTATGGTTCCGTGTTTGATCCCCGTGGGAAAAACCCTGCCCGGCGGCCTGGCTCCCCGAAAAATGGCCGTCACTTCGGCGGGCAGGGCATTGGTGGCAATGTCCCAGTCCTGTACCGCTTCTCTCCGTATCATGTCCCGCACCGCCCCCCCCACAAGGCAGACCTCTTTTTTTCTGGCGGCGAACAGCGCGGCGATTTCTTTAAGGATAGGGTGAATGCGTATCATGTGGAGACAGTTTACCACAAGGCCAGCGTTTCCTCGTACATTTTCGCGTATTCCTTTGCCGGGGAAGTCCAACTGTGGTCGCTTTTCATTGCCCGGCGTACCATGGCGTCCCAGACTTTGCGGTTTTGCCACGTTTCTTTCGCGCGGAAACAGGCGTCGCGCATTTCATCGGCGCTGTAGGCGGAAAACACAAAACCATTTTTCCCCTCGCTGATCGTGTCCCGCAGGCCGCCGGTTTCCCGCACTATGGGCAGCGAGCCGTAGCGCAGGGCAAGCATCTGGGCGAGGCCGCAGGGTTCGGTCTTGCTGGGCATGAGAAAGAGGTCGCTGCCGGCGTAGATGTTCCGGGCCATGTCCGGCAGAAAACCGAGGCGCAGCGAACACTGCCCGCTGTGCCGCGCGGCAAGCTCCCCGAAAAAGCGCTCGTAGCCGCTGTCGCCGTAACCCAAAATCGCAAGCTGCATGCCTGAGGCGATTATCTCGTCCGCGGCGCGGATCAGCAGGTCCGGCCCCTTGTGGGGCACAAAATGCGTCACCATGCCGATAAGCGGGATGTCCGCTTCGTTGAGGCCGAACATTTCCTGCAGGCGCTCCTTGCAGCGGGCCTTTCCCTCCGCGAAACTGTCGGCGTCGAAGGGCGCGGCGATTTTCGTGTCCGTGGCGGGATTGTATTCTTTACCGTCTATGCCGCTTAAAATCCCCCGGAGCTTAAAATCCCGCTCCCGCAGAAAACGATCCATGCCGTAGCCGTACCATGGTTCTAGAATTTCCCGCGCATAGGAGGGGGACACGGTGCTTACAATATCGGCGGCCTCAATAGCGCCCTTCATATAATTGACAATGCCGTCGTATTCTACCATGCAAAAATTCTCGTTGCCAATTCCCAGCACCCCGTCGACCATCTCCGGCCCGTACTTTCCCTGGTACTGGACATCGTGAATAGTAAAAATCGATTTCATCCTGACAAACTTCGCGTAACAGCGGTACTTGAGGTTGAGATATACCGGAGAAAGGGCGGTCTGCCAGTCGTTGCAGTGGAGTATGTCCGGGGCAAAGTCAAAATGGCGGATGGCTTCAAGCACGGCCCGGGCAAAAAAGGCGAAGCGTTCCCCGTCGTCATAGTAACCGTAAAAGCCGGGACGCTTAAAGTAGTATTCGTTATCAAGAAAATAATAGGTAACGCCTTCCCTTTTCAGTTCAAAAATGCCGCAGTACTGGTTGCGCCAGCTTACGGGAACGGTAAAATTCGTCACATAACGCATCAGTTTCCGCCACTCCGCTTTCATGTCGTCGTAAAGCGGAAGTATCACCCTGATATCCACCTGCAGCCGCCTGAGGCTCGTGGCGAGACTGCCGGTCATGTCACCCAGTTTGCCCGATGTAAAAAACGGGTAGGCTTCGCTGGAAGCGAACAGAACATTCATACCGTTATTGGTAGAACCGTTTCGCGGCGGCTGTAAAGCTGTCTATCAGGGCCGGATCAAACTGAATACCGCTTCCCGCTTTTATTATCTGGACCGCGCGGTCAGGGGGAAAGGCCCGTTTGTAGGGCCGCTCCGAAGCAAGGGCGTCGTAGACATCTACTATTGCCATCAGCCTGCCCTGCAGGGGAATGTTTGATCCAGCGATTCCCCGCGGGTAGCCTGTGCCGTCCCACCTTTCGTGGTGCGTACCGGCGATGATCTTGGCGTGGGTCAAAAAATCGCTTTCCCTGGCGTTTTGCTGGATTTTTTCGATTATCATTTCACCGAAAGTGGTATGCCTTTTCATCTCCGCGAATTCTTCCTGCGTCAGGGGGCCGTCCTTCATTAAAATGCTGTCCTTGACGCCGATTTTTCCAACATCGTGCAGTTTGGCGGCCTTGAGGAACAGTTTTATATCCCAGGCGCCCAGTTCGTCCCGGTACACCCCCCTGCGGATCATTTCGTTCACCAGGAGGGTCAAAAAACGGTTGATCCGCTCCACGTGGCTGTCGGCAATATCGTTCCTGCATTCAATAAGGTTGCTTATGGTGGTGAGCATCACGTTTTGCAGTTCCTGCAAAGTCTCGTTTTTTTCCACTAATCGAGAGAGCTTTTTCTCGCCGCTCACCACGACGGGACCGTCTCCCGGTACTATTTTTTTTTGATCTGGCTGCATACATTCTCCCCGCAATTCTTGAAAGGACCGAAAAATACCGGTTTTATGGTATCCTTCTGTATATTATATCGCTGTTTTAGGAAAAAAACAAGGTTTTGACTTTTGCCCTGATTCAAAGTGTGTTTTAAGCTTTCATCTGCGGCTGTTCCAAAATTGAAGTTTTGGAATAACCTCATCTATATGAAATATGGTATACTCTGCATCATGCTTTCGTCTACCCTTGCCATTGTCAAAGTCATCCGTTCAATTCCCAGGGGAAAGGTCTCCTGTTACCGGGATATTGCCCTGGCCGCCGGGTTCCCCAACGGCGCGCGGCAGGTTGCGCGGGCGCTTCATTCCCTGTCGGGGAAGGAAAAACTCCCCTGGCATCGTGTGATCAGGGCCGACGGCAGCATAGCGCTGAATTCCGGCCAGGGTCTGGAACTGCAGGCGGCCCTGCTCCGCTCAGAGGGCGTCGAAGTGTCGAAATACGGTCATGTGGACATGGATAAATACGGACTGGTCCCTATACCTGCCGTGAAGCCTCGTAAAGCACCTCGCCCTTTTCCACGCTGATGGCCCGTACGCGCAGGCGGCGCAGGGAGCCGGCGCCGGTCAGCGAACAGGAGATGATGATCTGCGAACCGCTGAGGTGCCCGATTGAAACGGCGGTCGCGTCGCTTACGTCGCCTGACATCTGGAAACGCTGCTCAGCGATGATCGCGTTAATTTGCCGGCGGTCCACCACGGTGACGGTTCCCGAATTGGCAAAGGCGGCGCTTAATTCATCAACGGCATAATCCAGCGTGTTTTGGCCGTTTGCCCCTATAACAGAGACCCTCGCTCCACGGGGAATTTTTTTGAGCAATTCGGCGGAAATCTGCTTAACGGCGCTGTCGATAACCGAGTCGCGCTGGCCGGCGTACTCGCTGACTTTTTCCAAATCGGAAATATTTCTTTGCATCCTCGCAAGCGCTTGTTGGGCTTTGGGGACCGCGCTGCTTTCCCACAGCCGCCGCATCCGCAGCGCCGCCCCGGCGGTGTCCCCCATGATTTCGGTGCACAGCGCCGCGTTAAAACCGGCGGCAAAATTGGAGCTGTCCGCGTACACCGCGCTGTACACGGCATAGGCGGACTGAAAATCTTTCGCCTTGACCATTGCCTTGGCGTTCTTCATGCGCGGATCTTTTGTTTTGTCCTCTTCAAAGACCAGCTTTTCATAAACCTGCCAGGGGGCTATTTCACGCTTGAGGTACTCCAGCTGCTGCGTCCCTATTGCTCTGGCAATTTCATACGCGGAGGGGAGATCTTTTTGGACGGACGCGCTTTTGGTTTGGGAAGCCCCCCTGACGGTCTGGCCGAGTATGACGCCGTCACTGGTCCTTCGCATTGAGTATGAAAACTCAAAATTTACTTCCCTAAAATAGGTATAGTAAATTTGATCGTCTTCCCCTGTTTTCGATTCTGTTCTGTCTTTTACGTCAAAACGGCTTATCGCGCCTGAAAAAACCGCGTCCGCGTAATCGGCGGTATTTTCGCCGGAACGTTCCTTTCCGGCAATTCCGGCATAATCAACCAAAATGAATTTCCCGGTATCCTGAATATTTTTAAGGGCGGTCGTTGTCAAAAACTGGGCAAGCTGGCGTTCTGTATTCCCCCGTCCGGAGCTGAAAGAATCGACGGCTATGCGTCTAACGGCGGCGATATCCCAGGACGGCGGCCTGCTTACCATAACGGAAGCGGTAGCCGCGCAGGAGAACAACCAGATTCCGCCTGTCATGATAAACGGCAAACAACAACGGGATAATTTCATATATCAGACGATTCCTGCGTCCGCCATAACGCAATACTATCATACCGGAATTTATTTTACAAGTTTTACGCGGCGTGGCGGTAATTCGGCTTAACCGCGCCTTCCCCGGTCTGTTCCCTTCCCATGATACACGTCCGGCAGCCGCTGCGCTTGTCTATTGTCCCGGTAGTACGGCGCGGTATCGCCTTTTACCTTTCCCTTTTTTATGCTATAATCAGGGCAGGAACGGCGAATGGCTCTCTCGATTAAAAAATGGTTGTTCTCAACAGCGGACGCGCTTTTCGGAAAGGCGGCAAAGGCGTTCAAGCCTTCCGCGAAGACCTCCTCCCTGACCGACCGCCTGCTCGTGGACGCGATACGTCTTGCCGAGCTGCCTTCCCCCGCGCCGGCCGAGGAGCCGCGGGCGGCTTTTGTGCTGGAACGCCTGCAAAGTCTGGCGCTGCTGCCCGAAGTAAACGATTCGGGAAGCATCCTGGTCAGGCTCCACTCGGAACAGGCCGACGACGAAGCGCCGATACTCCTTTTTACGGATCTCGGATCCAAACGCTGGCATCCGTCCAAATCCCTCGCCCGGCTGGACGCGGAAAACGCCGCCGGCGCGGGGCTTTCCGACAGCCTGGGAAGCGCGGCGCTCCTGTCCGCTGCGGAGAACTGCCGGAGCGGCGCTTTTCTCCCCCGGCGGGACCTGCTGCTCCTGTTTACCGCCAAATCCCTGGACGATCCCGACATCAGCTTCGGCCCGATTTTGGACAGTCCGCGGGACCGGCCCGTTGCCGCCATCGGGGTGCGGGGGTTTTCGCTGGACCGTATCATCCATTCGATCGGTTCCTACCGCGTGAAAATAACCGTTTCGGGCGAACCGAACCCCGACGCCGCCTCTTCCAACAAAGTAACCGAAACCCTTATCGACACCGCCCGCACCCTCCTGGGTATTGCCTGGGACGCCGAGGGAAAGACGAAAATGTTTATCCGCCGCCTTGAGGCGCTGACGGTGTACGGTCTGAGCCCCCAGGAGGGCGTGCTGGAACTGGAAATTGAATCAAGCGAAGGCTCGCTCCTTGACATGGCGGTGAACGCGGTGAAGGCCACCGCGGGGAAAATCGGCGAGACGGCAAAACTTAAAACCGAAACGGAACTGCTTTCCTTTATTCCTTCGGGGAAACCTGAAAAAAGCATGGAACTTTTTGAGATACTGCGAAAGCTGACACGGGAACAGCGGATAAAGATTACCGAAGAAAACGGTGCGGACCCGGCGTCTTTTTTTACGAGCGCCGACATACCCGCCCTGTCCATGGGAATAGCCCTGGGCAGGGAAGGGGCGGAGCGGGACATTATCAACCTCGATTCGCTGGAGAAGGGCAGGCTGATTCTGGAACGCTTCATTGTTGAAACGGCGGCGCGCGATGGCTTCTGAAATTGACGATTCGATTTTGAAAAGAACATGGCACCATTCCCGTTTTGAGGACCTGGGCCGTCTGGTTTCGCTCAAGCAGAAAAAAGGCCTTACCATATCCCTGGCCTTTCCCACGCTCAACGAGGAGCTTACCATCGGCAAGGAAATCCTCGTTATCCGTACCGAGCTTATGGACCGTTTCCCCCTGTTAGATGAAATCGCCGTGATAGATTCATCCTCAAAGGACAAAACCCGCAAGGTGGCGGAGCGTTTCGGCGCGCGGGTTATCGCGGCAAAAACCATCCTGCCCAAATACGGCGCAAGGGCGGGCAAGGGCGAAAATCTCTGGAAGAGCCTGTACGCCCTTGAAGGGGACATCATCGTCTGGGTGGACGCCGACATTTCCAACATCGCGCCGAAATTCGTCTACGGCCTTGTGGGGCCGCTGCTTGAGGATGACGGCATTTCCTACGTGAAGGCCTTTTACGAGCGGCCCATCCATTCTTCATCAGGGGGCATCGCCTATTCGGGCGGGGGCAGGGTAACGGAGATTCTGGTGCGCCCCCTGTTCTCGCTTTGTTATCCGGAGCTGGCCATGCTGGTGCAGCCCCTTTCAGGCGAGTACGCGGGCCGCCGCGCCCTTCTGGAGCGCCTGCCCTTTTCCACCGGTTACGGCGTGGAGCTGGGCCACCTCATCGACATCTGCCAGCTTTCCGGCTGCGGCGCCATTGCCCAGGTGGACCTGGACATGCGTATCCACCGCAACCAGAGTACCGCCGCCCTGGGGAAAATGTCCTACGGCATCCTCAAAACCTTTTTCTCCCGGGCCGAGCAATACGGCCACGCAAAACTGCTGCGGGAACCCGGTTACCGCCACATCGCCCTTGAGCAGCGGGGCAGCGAACACCAGGTGATCAAAAGCGAAATTCCCGGGGAAGAACGCCCGCCCATGATCGAGATCGCCGAGTACGGGGAAAAGTTTAAGCGGGCGGGACCGTAGGCATCAGGGCAAAAGCAGTTACGCGGGCCGCCGGGCCGAACCCTTCTATTGTGATTAAACCGGGGATTTGTTAGTATGTAATTCCTATGAGAAATACCAGGTTAATAGCTTTGTTCCTTATTTCAATCATGGGAATCGCGTATGAACTGTACGTGATGCGGATTTTTTCCGTGGGGGGCTGGTCCAATTTTGGCTCTCTCGTTATTTCCGCGGCCCTCCTGGGGATAGGCCTTTCGGGGATCATTCTTACCCTTATAGACGAGTGGGTCCAGCTTTACTGGGATGTTCTGCTCAAGATGACCGCCGTAATCCTGCCGCCGCTTATGACGCTGGCGGTAGTCGCGGCGCAGATGGTTCCCTTTAACCCGGTATTTCTCGCTTCGAATTCCCGGCAGATATGGTTTATCGGCGCTTATTATATCATTTACGGGATTCCTTTTTTTGCCGTGGCCGCCTATACCGGCGCGGCTTTTATCGCCCTGCGGGACAGCATACAGCGGGTGTATTTCTGGAACATGGCAGGTTCCTGGCTGGGCGGCTTTTTCATCATCATCTGTATGTTTTTCCTGCCGCCCCAGTACCTGATCCTCCCCATTCTGGCTTTGGCCATAGCGGCGGCGCTCTTTACCTGTATTGACGATAACGGCGAATTTCCCCTGCCGGTTGTCCTCTGCGTGCTTGCCAGCGCCCTGATTTCAATTTGCTGCGTCTTTTTCTGGGGCAATATCAGAGTCTCGGATTTCAAGGCCATAAGTTACGCGCGCAAATATCCTGATTCCAAACTGGTCCATCATTCGTACGGGCCGGGCGGGGAATTGCATGTCTACGCTTCAAAGTACTTTCATTTCGCGCCGGGGCTTTCGGATAACGCGGCGCTGAAAATACCGCTTGTTCCCGAACAGCCGTACTGGGGACTTTTTGTGGACGGCTCAGGCCCCGTGGGCGTTATGGGAAATCTTAAAGAAGATGAAAAAGCCTACATGGATTACCTCCCCATGGCCGCGCCCTATACCATGCTCGTAAAACCGAATGTGTTACTGGTGGGCCTTTCAGGCGGTATCAACGCCCAGATTGCCCGCTACAAAGGCGCGGAACGGATCGATATAGCCGAGCCTTCCGCCGAGATGATCTCCCTGCTGCGGGATGATCCCAACATTTCCCGTTTTTCAGGCGGCCTGCTTGCCTCGCCCGAAATCAGCGTCATTCAGGGCGAAGGCCGCTCCTGGTGCCTGGACCGCCCGGAAAGCTACGACTTGATAGAACTGAGCCTGGTCGATTCCATCGGCCTTTCCGATTCCGGAGGCTACCCGGTGCATGAGGATTTCAAGTACACCGTGGAAGCGTTCACGGACTACTTCGGCGCGCTCGCCAGGAACGGGATTCTTTCGGTAACCGTCTGGGACCGCCTGAACCCGCCCCGGAATGTGCTCAGGCTCCTCAACAGCGTTATCACCGCCATGCGGGAATCGCCGGGCTTTCCGGATCCCGGGCGGAGCTTGTATTCTTTCGGGCTTTTTATGTCTACCTCGACGATCCTGGTGAAGAACGGAGCGTTTACCGACAGGGAGTTATCCGATCTCAACCAGTTTGTCGAAACCCGCTCCTTTGAGCCGTTCTACCCCCAGGGCGGACTGCCGTTACGCGATATTGGAAAGCTCATGGCCGCTTACCGCGCCCATTTTGAAGGCGGCGCAATACCGGCGGAGAATTTTACCAACGCCGACATGTACCGCGCCGCCATTCCCGGTTTTTTCGCCGGCAGGGGAGCAGAACTGGCGCGGGATTATATTTTTGATATCCGCCCGATTCGGGATTCCCGGCCCTACTATTCGGGCTTTCTCAAGCTGGAGAACCTTTCGATGTATCTGGATCAAATGGAAGACATCTCCGAGGAATGGGGCCACCTGCTCCTGTTAGGCATGCTGATCCAGGCCTGCATCTTCGGCCTTGTCGTCATTCTGGTCCCCCTCGTGTGGCGGCGGCGGGAACTCTTCCGCAGCGGCGCCGACGCGGGGAGCACGGTCTGCGTCATTCTGTACTATGCCGGCCTGGGCCTCGGTTACATGCTTATCGAGATATACCTTATCCAGCGCCTGGGGGCCTTTCTTTCCAACCCCACCTATTCGGCCAGCATCGTGATAACGGTAATGCTGATCTGTTCAGCCCTGGGGAACCTGGCGTCGGGAATGCTGAAGCGCTGGCGCGTCTTCGTGGTTCCCGCCGCCTGCCTGCTGGTCGCGTCCGGCCTTCTGTTTTATATGTTCCGCATGGACCCGTTCCTCAGATGGTTCCATTCGACCGGCCTTGCGGCGCGCATCCTGGCGGCAAGCCTTATCATCGCGCCGGTAGCTTTCTTCATGGGCATACCCTATCCAAACGGGCTGGACAGCCTGCAGGAAAACAAACCCAACCTTATGCCCTGGGCCTGGGGCATGAACGGCGGGCTTTCCGTAGCCGGAAGCGCGCTGGCGCGGATCATCGCGGTGTCAAGCGGGTTTCCGGTACTCCTGGCGGTGGGCATTGGCGTGTATATAATAGTCGGAATTCTTTTCCCGGTAAATCTAAGGAGGTTGTCGCCATGGTAAACGCGCGGACACTACAGCGCTATTCCCTTTTCGGCGGTTTGATGGAAGAGCAGATCGAGAAAATCATCCCCCTCATGGAGCAGGAAACCTACGGCCCTAACGTGGACATCATTGTGGAAGGAAAGCCCAACGACAAAATCAGGTTTATCACCGAGGGCAGAGTTGCCATCTGGAAAGGGGACACCTTTATCTGGGAACTGCCCGAAGGGAATGTGTTTGGCGAAATGGAAGTGCTGGATGTCATGCCCTCCGCCGCCACCGTCAGGTCCGTGACCACCGTAACGGCCTTCTCCATTTCCAATAAATCCCTGCGGGAAATTTACCGGAACGACATCAAATCTTTTTCCCTGTTGATCATGAACCTGGCGCGGGACCTGTCGCGGCGGCTGCGGGCCGCGGACGAAAAAATGGCGGAAAAGCCTGAGCAAAGAACAAAGAGCAATGAACAATGAGGGAGCGCAGTAAGGACGTACAAACGCGGAATGTGTTCTAGACATAACCGTTGGTTGTGGGAACCGCCGTGGAAAATAAAAAATCCCCGCCGCAGAGCGGCGGGGTATTGAAGATTTCACCTTGGAAGTGTTGAGTATACGGGGGAACAAATCCCCCGCACCCCCAGTTTTACAAATGTTTTCTTCATGTTCATACTCCTTCCTTTCCGGAACGCCCGCGTTTTTTGCCACCGCAAATCAAACGCCGTTGTCCCTTCGTTATATACCAAGGGGAGCGATCGGGGCTGTAAACGAAGTGAAATAACGGTTGTCTTTTCAGGGTATCGGCGGGCAGTTTTCTGTTCTTGCGGCTCGTTTCCGCGGCTGTCCGGCTCCTCCCCCTCCTCATCCGCTGTTTTCCCCTCTCGGTTCCCAGGCAGGGACAGAGCTATCCCCAAAACAAGCGCGGAGTCTCTGAATAGGCTGGTGTCAGGATGCTTTTTGTTTTAACAGGTGCAACGATGTGCCGCACCGGCCTTGTTGTATCTTGTGATGTAATTTGTTCACATTATAGCCAAAGCATACCAGAAACAGTTCGCC
>JAISYA010000121.1 GCA_031270205.1 Treponema sp. | reverse complement strand
TAGAAAACCCGGCTTTAAATATGGCACTTGCGTTCTCCCCTGACATAGTTCACGTCATGGTATCCTACATTGAAAACCGTGATATTGGGAAATATGTTTTGTTATTCGCTTTCTTCTATATATTACATTTCTTTTTCTATTTTGCTTATGCTCCTTTAATAATTCCTATTAAATATTTAGTACAATAATGTCAATACCTTAATTTTATAACAATTTCAAGTCGCATTGCACATAACTTGAAAGTAAATGCAATAGCCCCGGTATGTTCACTTCAATTCGATATAAGCAAACTCAAGGGCGTTTTTCGGCCGCGGAAATCCTCGTCAACGGTTTTATCGCCGAGATCGCTAACGGTTACGCCGGGGAAATCCGCAGCCAGAGTCGCTTGCAGTTCAGCGGGCCGCGCTTTGAGCTGGCGGGCGTTGGCGCTGAACCAGAGTTTGCTGCCGGGGGAAAGGAGCGCCAGGCATTGGGCGATAAGCCGCTCGTGGTCCCGCCTGAGGTCCAGGTCGGCGGTCATTTTTTTTGAGTTGGAAAAGGCGGGGGGATCAAGGACGATAAGGTCCCAGCGCAGACGGGCCTCGGCGGCCCGGCGGAGAAAGGCGAGGGCGTCGGCGTGGATGAGGCGATGGGGGGCGGTCTGAAGCGTGTCCGGCCCCGGCCAGGGGCCTGAGCGGAAAACATCTTCCGCTCGCGTCATCTTCGCCTGAAAACCGTTGAGCGCGAAATTTTCCCCGGCCCATTCCAGATAGGTGTTGGAAAGATCCACCGAATCCGTCGAGACGGCCCCTCCGGCGGCGGCGTACACCGAAAAGGAGCCGGTATAACAGAACAGGTTCAACACCCGCCTGCCCGCCGCATCAGACCGGACCAAAGCCCGCATCAGACGGCGGTCAAGGAAGAGGCCGGTGTCAAGATAATCGGAAAGGTTGACCCTGAAAACAAGGCCGCCTTCCGGTACATCCTTCACAAAACGCCGCCCGCCGATTTTTTCGTACTGCGCAAGTCCCCGCTGCCGCTCCCGGTATTTAAGAAAAATGCCGCGGGGATCAATTCCAAGAGCCTGTGCCGCCGCAGCCTTCATCGCGTCAAGCCAGCGCTCTTCGGCGGCCTGATCTTTTTCGTAGGGCCGTTTGTACAGCGCGCCTGAAAGCGCGCTGCCGTACCAGTCCAGCGCCAGGGGGATTTCGGGAATATCGCGGTCGTAGAGCCGGAACGCGCCCGCGCCCGTCCGCCGCGCCCATTTGCCAAGATGGCGGAAACGCTTTCGCAGCCGGTTGGCGAGCATACGCGCCTGTTCGGCCGTCTTGCCCGCTTCGTTTACGAAGTTTGCCGGTATATCCTGTGCCATACGCCTGTAACCGTACCAATTTATCCGCGCGAAAGTCAAGGAAAAGAATTACTCAATCAGAGCCAAACGCCTCAAATAGAAATGTTACTGCGGGAATTCCGATTTCAACCATGGACCGGACGGACTCTTACGGACGACACGGACAAAACCGGGAAGCGGAAATTACTTTGCGCTGTTCAGATCACGCACGGCACGGCATAGCCTTCTCAAGTCTCCCCGGCATAGCCGGGGGTTTACGTAAAATAATTATTTTCAGCCGGTTTTTTCGGCCCTATCAATCCGTTGCGAAAAGCGGTCAGGTACCTGCGGCAGTTCCGGTCCAGGCCCAGCAGAGCTTCCACCGCGTACAAAGTTGCCCGCATATCGTCCGAGGTCGGGTCCATGATCACGCTGTCCATTCCCGCATTCATCGCCAGCGCCAAAAATTGCTGGTTGATCGCCTTGCGATACGGCATACCAAACGAGATATTGCTTAAGCCCGACGTTATGTGGACATTAGGGTATTTGTGTTTAATGGCGGTAAGCGTCTCGTTAAAACTCAAGAGAGAACCGCCATTGGTACTGACGGCGGTAACCAGGGGATCAATAAAGAGCCGATCCTGGGTGATCCCGTATTTTCCGGCCTTCTCTACAATAGTAACGGCAATGTCGAATTTGACTTTAGAGTCCGGGGAAACGCCCTTGTTGTCACAGGTCAGGGCGACAATTTTCCATTCGGAATCCGCGACTTTGGGCAGCAGGATTTCACATTTTCCATGTTCCTCTGAAACCGAGTTGAGCATACCCGGCTTTTTTGCCAGGGGAATCATGTCAAGCAGTACATTGGGATCAGGGCTGTCTATACACAGGGGGGTGTCCACCGTATCCTGCACAACAGTGATAAGCCATTTCAGAGTATTCCGTTCCAGTTCGGGCCTTGTACCGGCGGCGACATCAATATAGTCCGCTCCCGTTTCAGTTTGCCGGATTGCGAGATTTTTAATGAAAGCCTCGTCCCGTTCCTGAATTGCCCTGGCTGTGGAAGGGATGGAACCATTGATTTTTTCGCCGATTATGATCATCTTACCAGGATGGTACTATATATTTGCCGGTATGTAAAACAAAAGATTTTTGGACAGGGCGTATGCCTAAACACTGAAGACTTTAGAATGCTTTTGCGGTTTTCAGAAGGGGATTTTTTGTGTTTTTCCTGAAGACTGCAAAAAACCAGAAGCGCGGCAGGCTCCTGGTGTTCCGTCGGGCAGGCAAGGGAGATAAGCAGCAATAGACCCGTAATGTCTTCCCTCCCCTTAACAATCCTCTCCAAAGCCGGTATAGTGAGAGCGGTAGTAATGAAGAACTATTACGATCTGCTCGGCGTCCGGCGCGAGGCCTCAACCGATGAGATTAAAAAGGCGTTCCGCGAAAGGGCGAAGCGGCTCCACCCCGATATAGCGGGCAAGGACGCCGAAGAGGCGATGCGTAAGCTCCTCACCGCCTACGAAGTGCTTTCCAGCGCCGAGCGCCGCTGCGAGTACGACCGGGCTTATACCCGCTTTGTGCAAAACGCCGGTTTTGATTACCGCGCATGGCTCCGCGAGAAAGGCGATCCGGAAAGCCAGGCAAAGCTCGTCTTTTTTGAACTGCTCCACCTTGAGGAGGACGAGGCAATTGCCATTTGGCGGAAAAACGGCGGTCTCCATTTTCAGATGGAGCTGTACCTCCAGCGGGAAGACTGGATGGACTGCCTCTTTATCCTTGCCGAAGAGCTGGACCGGCGGCAGTGCTGCTATGAGGCGTTTAGGCTGCTGGTAATACTGGCGCGGGAAGAACGGCGGCTGCCCTATTTCCGGCACTTCATGGAAGAAATCGAAAGCTACCTCAAGACCCTGGTCCGGCTCCGGCTCAAGCCCCAGGTGGACGAGGAAACGTGGATTGAATGTATGGAAACAATGCTCACACTGGGCTTTGATGCCCGCGACGAGGCCCGCTGGATGCGCTCCATCGCGGAGACTCTCCTTTCCCTGGGAGACGAAGCCGGCGCCGGGTATCTTATCCGCGAGGCGCTGAAACGCGACCCGGCCCTTAAGCGCACGAACCGAATCCGCCGCAAACTCAAGGTATAAGGCTAATACGTGATCCGCTTAAAAACCGAAAAACAAATCGATGGGATTCGTAAATCCTGCAAGCTGCTTTCCGCCATGTACCGGGAGCTTATCCCCCTGGTAAAACCCGGCGTGGCCACGATTGATCTGGACCGCTGGGTCAACGTGTGGATCAAAAAGGCCGGCGGCAAACCCGTGTTCCTGGGTCAAGGTTCCCGGAGCAATCCGTATCCGGCATCCCTGTGCGTTTCCATTAACAACGAAGTGATCCACGGCATTCCCTCCAGAAGGAAAATCCGCGAAAGCGACCTGGTTTCTCTGGACTGCGGCATCGATTTGGGGGGCTTTATAAGCGACCAGGCCATAAGCCTTGAGATGGGCAAAGTGAGCAAACAGGTACACGACCTGAACGTAACCACGCGGGAGTGCTTGTACAAAGGCATTGCCGCGATAAAAGCCGGCGACCGGCTCCTCCAGATTGCCCGTGCGGTGCAGAGCCACGCCCAGGCTTCAGGCTACGGGGTTGTACACGAATTTTGCGGCCATGGCGTGGGACTGGCCCTGCACGAAGCCCCCCAGGTACCCAATTATCCCCACGGCCCCAACCCCCGCATGAGCAACGGGATGGTCATCGCCATTGAGCCGATGATCAACCTGGGCACGGGCGACGTGGACATCCTCGACGACGACTGGACGGTGGTCACCGCGGACGGCGAGGTTTCCGCCCATTGGGAACACACGGTGGCGATTTTCCATGATAAGGTAGAGATACTCACTGAACCGCCGCTGGCGGGGATGTAAGCGCTTCGGCGGAGCCAACTCCTTGTAACTTTTCAAGGGGTAAATGAATTTGTATAATAGAGCTATCTCCTCAAGGCTCTCCAGCGTTGAGCTTATCGGGCGCTGGACTCCATTGCGGAGAAAATTAAAAGGCTTTTCAAAATCCGGTATTATTATGAAAATGCCTCAATCAGGAGTGATTATGCTTGTGAAAAAACTCTCTTCAAAAAATGTGTTTGTCTTTAATCTGGTGTTTATCGGGATTATTTTCGGCTTTTCCCTGGCGTTTTTGTCCTTTTCCTGCTCGACCCCCAAAGCGCGGGGTACGGCCCAGGCCCAGCAGAATCAGGTGATTATCCCGGAAAACGCCCTGTCCGTGGCCGAGGGCCTGCAGGCCGCCTTCAGTTCCGTTGCGGACAAAGTGCTCCCCTCGGTGGTGGAGCTAAAAACCGTTTCGGTCAGAAGGCAGCAGGTCCCCAACTTTAACGGAATCCCCTGGGAATTCTTCTTCGGCCCGCGGGAGCGCGGCTCGGACGAAGGCGGCAGGCAGGAGCGGGAATTCCGCTCCCAGGGCCTCGGCTCGGGGATTATCGTCCGCCACAACAGCGGGACGTATTACGCCCTCACCAATAACCACGTGGTTGAGGGCGCAACCGAAATCAGGGTGGCCACGAAAGACGGCAAGGAATATCCGGCGGAAGTGGTGGGAACGGACGCGCGTAAAGACCTTGCCCTGGTTTCGTTCAAAACCAGCGATTCCTATCCGCTGGCGGTACTCGGGGACTCAGACGCGGTGAAAGTGGGGGACTGGGCCATTGCCATGGGCAATCCCCTGGGAGAACAGTTTTCCTTTTCCGTGACCATGGGGATCGTGAGCGCAGTGGGACGCACCGGCGGGCCGGGCGGCAATATCAACGATTTTATCCAGACGGACGCTCCCATCAACCAGGGCAATTCCGGCGGCCCGCTCGTGAACATCCGGGGAGAAGTGATCGGCATCAACACATGGATAGCGAGCAATACCACGGGGGGCGGCAGCGTGGGCCTGGGATTCGCCATCCCCGTCAATAATGTCAAACGCTCAATAGACGAGTTCATCACCTCCGGCACAATCAGCTACGGCTGGCTCGGCGTGTCCCTGAACGAACCCAACAGGGAAACGATGGCGGCCCTGGGTATTGAAGGCAAGCGCGGGGCGCTGGCTTCCCAGGTCTTCCTCGATTCTCCCGCCGACAAGGGCGGCGTCCGTCCCGGCGACTTTATCACCCACGTGAACGGCAGGGAGGCCAGGGGCGTGAACCAGCTCACGATGATAGTGGGGGATCTCAAACCCGGTGACCGGGCGGCCTTCACCCTGATCCGCGACGGCGTCCAACAGGAAGTCCAGGTCCGTATTGAGGCCCGCACCGATCAAGTGGCCTCGGACAACAAGAAACTCTGGCCCGGCGTATACGTCGTTCCCCTGACCGACGAACTGCGGGAAAGTCTCAAACTGGACAAGAACGCCAAGGGCCTGTATACCGCCCAGGTCATCGCCAACAGCCCCGCCGACATTGTAGGCCTCCGGGACGGTGACCGGATAACCGCAGTCAACGGTGAAGCGGTTGCCGATCTCGCCTCGTACTTCAAACTGCTCCGCGAAAAAACGGACAAAGAACTCTGGTTCGGCGTCATTCGCGGCGAGGCCACACTGGAAACGCTGAAATTTAAGAAGTAGGAGATGCAGCGTTCCGGCGCGGCCGGAACGCTCATGTCTTTGTGATCAGCAGTTTTACCATGTACAACTGTATGTACAGGCGGAGGGCCTGTCGGTTGCCGAGCCGTTGCAGCGCGGGGTTGCGGGCGATAAGGCCGTCGGCTATGTCGCCCAGGCTTTCGCGGGACAACTGCCTTGTCCGGTAAATCTTAATCGCGTAACGCAGGTTGTCCCGTAGCAATGCCTGCACGTCGCCGACAATGGTTTGGCGGATCTGCTTGTCGGGAACGTTGCTCCAGCGGCTTTCAAGCTCGGCGAGATAGCTTTCTCTGGTAAAGCCATCCGGAACCATGGCGGCCTCTATGCCCCGCGCGACGCCCTGTATGGCCCGCCCCTCCTTTTCACTTTCAAAGGAGGTATAGGCGTTTCCGGCAGCCGGTGTAGCCTGCCGATTCCGCCTTCCGCGGTTTTTGAAAAAGGCGATGATACTGACCAGAATGGGTATGGAGTACCAGAACGGCAGCATAAACTTTACGTCGGCGAGCATCTCCTTGCGGCGGAAGGCGTACAGGGCGCTTGGGGGGAGCAGCCTGCCGTCTTTGATGATCCGCAGGGCCGCCGGAATAACGGCGCCGGAGCGCTCCATCTCGCTATACACCAGCGGCAGCTTCGGATCTTCAAGCATCATCATCAGGGTAGGATTTAAATTCGCCGTATGGGCGGCAAGGAGCCTTTCAAACTCCTCGTCTTTTTCCATGGCCGCTTCCTTGCGAAAATCCTTCAGCGTTTGCAGCCACTGGTTGACGATCTCCTTTCTGACGTAGGGCCGGCACTCAATCAGCGTTTTGGCGCAGAGGGAAAGGTATTTGTTCTTTTTGATATACCAGCGCTTGTGGTTTTTGTCCTGCAGGATAAGCCAATCAGGCAGTTCGTTTTTTCTGCCTTCGGTGGTTCTTTTTTTGATGTGGTCCCCAAGGTCCTCTTTGGTGTATATATCCAGGAGAACGGCGCCTTTGTCGTTGGTGAATTTGATAATGTCGTCCAGGGTGAAATAAAAAGGCGGCTGCTCCAGATGCTGATCCAGACTCCGCAGGGCCAACTCCACTTCCTTTTTTTTGGCCGTTCGAGCCTTGTAAAACACATTGCAGGCTTCGATAATACACGCCGCCTGCACCGCCGCAACCTCCTCACCGAGCAGTTCGTCGTCCTTCAGTTTCGCTTCGATATTTTTTTTTAACATGGAGCAGAAACAGTCCCAGAACAGGGAAGAAAACTCCCCGGAGCTTTGCAGGTTCAGCATACAGTCACCGGGACGCTTCACCAGTTGATCGAACATTTCGCGGAGGAGTTGCTCCCTGCCCGAAAAATAGGGAGTAATTTTGTGCAGCAAATACTCCCTGTTGCCGTGGTTTAAGAGATAGTAGCGCAGTTTGAGGAATGCGGATTCCAAAAGCCGGTAGGGAATGAGCACGGAGGGCGCCAGGGCCGAACCGTAGGGAATGGGAAAGATTATTTTGACCAGCTTGTGCTGCCCCGGATCCCCGGTTTCTTCCGCTTCTTCGGCGTCCGGCGGCAGGGCTATATTGGAGTTTTCAAGAAAGGGAGTCAAGCCGGTATCCACCGCGATGGTACGCAGCTGTCCTTCGGGAATGTTCACTTTTAAGGATTCTTCACTGGGAAAAGGCCGGTCCGCCAGGGTATCGCTGTTCTGGTAGAGCGGCTGCAGCTTCTCCAGGCAGTAGAAGGGCATATATAGCCGTTCCTCGGCGGTTTCCGCCAGAAAGACGCATTTTTCGTTATCTATCAGCATTGGAAGCTCATCCCAGAATTTCGTTTCCGTATCAAAAGCCCATTTTTCCCAATCGGGCTGTTCCGGAACCCTGAGCCTGGCATAATTTTCAAGGAATTTCAAAAAAGCGTCTATAACCACGACAGGAGAGCTGTTTTTCAGGACATATCCCCGCAGAAGGCCATACAGATCCGTCGATTGAGCCATATTAAATTATTGGCGAATTCGGGCAAAAAGTGAAGAGTCTTACGCCATGACCGGTTCTGCGGCGCGCCGTACTTTCGCTGCCGCGGTTTCCACAGGCCGCCGCATACTGGGTATGGCCTCCCGCAGAATGTCTCGCAGGAAGCCGCTGTCGCGGTATATTCCCGGGCGGTTTGGATCAAAACGGCAGACGGGCCGCAGCTTGTCCACCAGTGCGGAGATGTCGACGGCAAGGGGGCTTTTCCGGTTCAGGCGCAGAATGCGGCTGTGTCCGGTTTCACGAGGCTCCTCGTCCTCTGCCCGGAGCCGCTCGTCCAGCCGCTCGCCGGGGCGGAGGCCGGTATATTCGATCCTGATTTCGCTTTCAGGCTCGAAGCCGTAGAAGCGGATCAATTGCTCCGCCAGGTCGCGGATGCGGACCGGCTCTCCCATATCCAAAAGGTACAGCCCGCCGTTCTCGCCAACGCCGCCGGCCTTGAGCACCAGGGAACAGGCTTCGGGAATCGTCATAAACCAGCGGCGCATGTCCGGGTGGGTAACGGTAACCGGTCCGCCCTTTTCAATCTGCCGCTGGAACAGGGGCACAATGGAGCCGCGCGAACCGAGCACATTGCCGAAACGGACCACCATAAAGTCGGTCTCCTTCTCTCCGCCCGACCCGGCTTTCCCGGCGGCGTCCAGCACCAGCCGCTCGCAGAGGTATTTGGACGCGCCGTACACCGACACCGGCTCCACCGCCTTGTCGGTAGTGATGTGCACCAGACGCTTTACGCCGTGCCGCCGCGCCGCGTTAATCAGGTTTTCAGTCCCCAGCACGTTGTTCTCAATGGCCGCCACAGCGTTTTCTTCCATCATGGGCACGTGCTTGTAGGCGGCGGCGTGGAACACCACGTCCGCCCGCAAATGCCCCAGAATATAATCCATATAGACCTCGTCTTTGAGGTCCCCGATAACCGGCACCAGCGCCGCCTTTTCGCCCACGCCCTCTTCCTGGAGCAGCCGCAGTTCCCGGTCAATCTGATAAATTGAATTCTCGCCGTGGCCAAACAGAAAAAGCCGCGAAGCGCCGCCTGAAAGGAGCTGCCGGCACAATTCACTGCCGATGGAGCCGCCCGCGCCGGTTATCAAAACCCGCTTGCCCCTAAGGTAGGCGAGGCTCTGGCGGAGCTTTATCGCCACGGGAGTCCTGCCCAGCAGGTCCTGCGGGTCAATCGAGCGCGTCTGAATCAGGCGGGCGTCCCCGTCGAGGATTTGGGAGATACCCGGCAGGATGCGTATCCGCTCGAAGCCCGCTTTTTTCAGGATACCGTACAGGTCTTTAAGGTATTCCCTGCTGGCGCCGGGAATGGTGATGATGGCCTCGTCGGCGGGGTTCATCCGCAGCAACTTGGCCACGTCGCGGATCGGCCCCAGAACCGGAATGCCCTCTATCCGCCGGCCTATTTTCGCGGAGTCATCGTCGAGGAAGGCCACAACCTCGCCGAATACCGCTTTGGATTTGATTTCGTTAGCCAGACTCTGACCCGCGAATCCCGCCCCGATAATATACAGGCGTTTTGATTTTTGTGTTGTCATGTTCCCCTCCCTGGCAATTTGCTGCAAAATATACCCCGCAAACTCCCAAAGAAGCCCCGAAATGCGTAAAGTCCCACAGGCTCCCAGGCGGCTTTCATGAACAATAGCTTAACGGTGGAGCAGCGGACTTATCACCTCAAAGGCAAGATCGATGGCAAAGGAATCGTCATAGAGGTCCAGTTTGATCTTTGCCCTCCCTTTTCTTTTATCGACCTTTATTATCTTTCCCTCAAGTCCCATAAGCGGCCCTTCGACCACCACGATGCGGGCGTTCTCGTTAAAGTACACTTTGGAAACGCCCGCTACCGGCCCCACCTTTTTGATGAAGTGCAGCACCAGGTTCAAATCCCGGTCTTTCAGGGGCTGGATATTCCGATTTGACCTTAGAAACTGGAAAAAGCCCTCGGTACGCCGGAACGCCCATTTATGGGTCAGAATATCCTCTCCCTCCCCCTCGTCGATTTCCAGAAACACATAGCCGGGAAAAATCGCCGCCATTGACTGGCGAACCACCCCCTTGCGCCTGATATCAATGCGGCGCTGGGGAAAAAAGATAGGAAAAGGGACCTCCGGATGCAGAGCCTGAAAGAGACGGATAAACTTGTCTTCCCCCCGGGTTTTTACCTGAAGCGCGTAGTACTTTAACATTATAGACAATTTAAGGTAAAGGATTTTTCGTTAAAAGACAAGAGATACCTATTCACCGCCCTATTATGCTACAATGCCTTTGTCATGAGCGAATACACGTCTGAAACGCCGTTGATTCCTTCCCGACCGCCGAACTGCCTGAAATGCGCCCATTTCAAGGTCACGTGGGATCCGGATTTTCCCCGCTCGTGCGAGATTTTTTCGATTAAATGCCGTAATATTCCTTCCCATGAAGTGTTTCGGGCAACCGGAGGAAACTGTCCGTCGTTCCGTCTAAAAGAAGGATTACAATGACGGGACATGTTTGCCTGATCCAGCCTCCCTTTTCGCGGATCAACACTTATCCAGGTATTTACGGGCCTGTCCCAAAACTAGTTATGTACCTTGAAACCCCCGGCTATGCCGTGCCGTGTGTGATCCGAACTACAAAAAAACGTATACCACTATTACCACCTATGCCGTGCGGTTATCGAACTGGCCACTACGGGGGCTAAAGCCGCCGCGCGGTCTGTGGCATACAGGGGCGGCCACTGGGCCTACGCTATGCCGCATTAGCCATCCACACGGCTTGCGCCGTGCGGTTGCTGAGCGGGAAGGCGGCTTTCCCCGCCGCCATGTAGGGTTCGGCTCAGTTACATGACTCCGGCGTTTCCGCAACCAAAAGGCCCTTTCGGTGTCTAATGGCAACGGGGTCATTATAGAGAGGCGTACCCAACGCGGTTTGGGGAACGCGCCCTCGCAATGCGCGGTTTCGCGGGCTGGAAGCCTGAAAAACCGTCGGGATCCCAATATCGCGCCGCCAGGAGGATTTTATGGCTGTTCCGCACACCGACAAACCGTGGGCTTTTTTGGAAGATTACCGGGGAAAGGCTTTTTCCGGCCAGTGGCCCACGCTGC
>JAISYA010000118.1 GCA_031270205.1 Treponema sp. | reverse complement strand
CAGGCTCCTAGGAAGCCGTGTTTTGATCCAGCTCGATAATGGTATTGTCCTTGATAATAAAGGCGATTTTGAAATTCGGCGCAATTTCCATGGGCTGAAAAATCACCTCGTCGGCGTCTTTCAGGTATTTTTCCATATCATCAACCAGGTAGGCGACGTGGGGATTCATGTGGATAATCTCCGGAATGGGGCTGTTTTCTTCGAATTTCAGGTATTCGATTTTGTAGTCGTATTCATCGACACTCTTGTTCGACCAGCACTTCAAATTTTCCCAATAGATCATCCCTTCTTTTTTGGTGGTGATGGGAATTCCGACATGTTGATAGATAGCTGACATAACTCTCTCCTTACTTTGCAGATTAAAAACATCAAAACAGGTGAGCCGTTTACAAAACGTGAGCTTTGCAAACGCGTCCGGCACGCCGTAAGGCTTAACCTCCTTCCCTCCAGGGATAATTTCGCCGGCCGCGAACGCGGGCCGGACGGTACATTATGGTAAACCTGCTCCATTCAGGTGTCAAGAAAAATGTAAAAAAATGTAAAAAAAAAGAGGGAGGGGTTGACAAATGCCAAGATTTGCCGCAGGAGCCGCGGAAGGTCCGGGGAGGGGACACCGCGAGGGCTAAAAGCGCAATTTTCCGCGTTTTCTACGGCTTCTTCCCTGTTTGTTCTGTTTTACGGTATAATTAAGGCGGAAGCCCGAATATGAAACGATAATTTTGAAAAATGCAAATGACAGGGAAATATGTACATACATCCGAAACTGGTTGCCTTTACCGATAGTCTGGAGAAACTCTTTCATGAAGTTGACGAGGCTTTGGAGGATCACTGGGAACAGAGTTTTTCCCTGCACCCCAACCGTCCCGGCAGGGGAGAAACCCGGAACCCCGAAATGGACGGCCTCTTTGAAATAATCCCCGACTTTACCACCGGCATCGGCTCGGAAAGGGGAAGGGGCTATATTGTTTCCCTCCGCGTCGCCACTTTGGAGCGTGTTACCCCCGAACAATTAGAGTTCCTTATGGAAGAAGCCGCGGTACTTATCAAAAAAAAATTGCCCCGGTATTTCCCCGGCAGGAATCTTGAGGTAGTCCGGGACGGAAAGCGCTTCAAAATAGTGGGGGATTTCTCTCTGGGTGAGGCTTAGAAATTGAGGGAAGAGCGCATCTTAATGTTTTCGTCACAGCTCAGGGTCTTCAACCGTAGTATACGCATCAAAAAATTGCCTGGCAACGGGATCGTCCGGCTCAAATTCAAGCGCGGTTCTGAAAAAGGCCGCCGCCTCGTCGTCGTCGCCGTTTTTCATGGCGAGTACTCCCAGGTTTGAAATGATCTTGACATTTTCGGGATCTTCCCGCAGCGCGGTTTCCAGTTCGCGCCGCGCGAGCGGATAATCGCCGGTTTCGATAAGACAGATGGCCAGCTCGTTTCGGGTGTCACTGTTGCCGCCGCCCAACTCGACGGCTTTGCCGAAAGCCGCGGCCCCGTCTTCCCAGCGGCCGAGCCTGCGCAAAGCCCAGCCCAGCATGAACCAGGCGTTCCACACCGAGGGACGGCGCTCCAGAAAATCGCGGATTTTTTCCATACCCCGCGTTTCCTGTCCCTGCCGGATTAACTCGTAAGCCTCGCGGAAACTTTCATCCTCAAGGCCGCTTTCCTCAATTTCCCTGACCAGCGATTCGACCTGTTCTTTTTTGCCGTCCCCGTCTTCGCCGTCCCCGCCGCCCTCTTCGGCGATTTCGATATAACGGCAAAAACATTCCCTGGCCCGGCGGAAGTCCTTTTGTCCCATGAAAAAAAAGCCCCCGTTAAAATGGGCCGCGGGGAAAGGCGGCTCCAGGGCCAGGGCCTCTTCGTATGCCGCTTCCGCGGCCAGGTATACGGCTGCCGCTTCGCTTTTGCCCTGCCGCTCCAGCAGGGCCGCCTTTTCTTCCAGCGTCAGCGCCCGGTTGAGCAAGGGCGCCGGCGAAGCGGGGAACAGCGCCCGCAGCGCGTCAAGAATCTCCAGCGCCATATCGAAATCACCGTTACGCGCTTTTAGAACGGCCGCCCCGGTAAATTCCTCCAGAATGCGGGGCCGGGAGGCCCGCACAAAGCGGCAGTAGTAGTCTATCCATTCCGGTTTTTCTTCACCGGCGGCAATGACCCGCAGCATCCCCGAAAGGATCATCTCCGGGGAAAGCGCTTCCGGATTGAGTGTTTCCGCTCCTTCGGGTAGTTCAACCGGTATGGGAATAGCGGGATGTATCGAAAGGCCGGCGGCATCACCGTATGATTCGTCCTCGCCGGATTCATGTGCATCGTCGTCTTCGTCATGATCATGCCCGTTGTGCATATACTCCTGCCCATCGTGGCCATGCACGGTATGGGCGCGGGCCATTTCCTCAAGCCGCTCCCGCAGGCCTCCGGGAACGGGCATAAAAATTATCCGGTTTTGATGATCGCATGCCACAGGCTACTCCAGCGACTGGCCGCCGATACGGCTGTCCGCGCGGACGGTGTTGAGAAAATCGTTGAGGCGTATCTTGTAGCCCATGGGAACGTCACTCTCGTCAAACTCCAGGGCCAAAGCGAGCATTTCTTTTTTCCCTTCGACATTTTCGGCGCGGACGAATTTTCCCTTCACCAGAAAACTATCCCTGGGATCGTCAAAATCAACCCGCAGCCCCGCCTCTTTATCTACGAGGAATTTCGCCACACCCATCATAACCAGCTTGGAACCGGAAAACGACAGGTCGCGCAAAATGCACCTTCGGGGCACCCCCTGCACAAAGACCGTGCTTTCTTTGCTCAGCAGATTCAGTTTCCGCTGGGTTTCGACGGTGATAAATATCCGCACATCCTTCCGCTTGGCGGAATTGACATTGGCGTCCAGAACCCGCCCCATGATTTCGATCAGATCATCCGGCGGCCGTTGGGTAAATTGCAGATTCAGGAGGAATACGTCGTCCGCGCCCTTGTAAGGGGCGGTATTCTGTACCCGCGCGGCCACAAAAAAGGTCAACGGGTCTCCTTTTTCGCCGGTTTTGAAGCAGAAGCGGAGGCTCACCGAGTTGTTTGCCTGCCGCAGTTTTACCAGCAGCCCGGACTTCACATTGGCGATGATTTTCGCCCCCTGAAAGGACGT
>JAISYA010000045.1 GCA_031270205.1 Treponema sp. | reverse complement strand
AAATTAAAGGTATACTGGCTATTCTCCCCCAAAATTTTACCATACCATGTAAATACATACATATTCTCGCGTTCTTCCCGATAAGAAAAAATTCTGTTGTTAAAAACGTCCGAGACTTGTATCCCTTTTTCATCTGAGAGATAACAAGAATTTCTGGTAAAAGTAATATAAAAAAATTCTACTGAATATACTATCCGGGAGTTTTTACTCCTCACTCCAGTATCGGTATTAACCGTTTCAACATACCGATAATAATACGTCTGTCCCGCAACGCTTACCTGCGCGAACACACCCGAAACCGCCAATACTATCAAACCGATTGCCATTACCGACTTTTTCATCTCTTGCTCCTTATTAAAACTTAATACACGCTTCCGCCCACGTTCCGCGCTTCCCGCTGTATGTCCGACATTTGACGTTCATATAAACGTATCGTTTCGCGGATACTGTTCCGGTTGTCAAAATAACCTTTCGCAATGCCGCTGTCAATGACGGGCCGGTACGTATCTTCGAGCCGCTGTTCTTCCCGCGCTTTGAGCTGCTTTAACCGGGTATAGCGTTCCTGCATCCTCCGCAATTCCGCGGTGTGGTCGGGCGGAGACGGGGGCGGCGGGGGTATAATTTGCCGGTTATCCGATCTATCCGTATATATTGGATCGGGGCCGGCGATGACCGCGTTTTCTTCCCGCCGGGGTTCAACCGGTTTCACGTAGATTTTCGCGGAAGTTGCCACGCCCGCGGGGGCGCTTGCTTTTTCATACACGTAAATAAGTCCGTCCGGCGCGTATATATTCAAACGGTTGAAATCGGCGGAAAAATAGTAAGCGGTGTTTTCTCCCCAATAACTTCTTCCGTTATAGGCGTGTATATCGTTTTGCAGTCCTTTATAGGCGAGAAAGCCGTTGCCGACTTCATGCCGCTGATTGTTTGAATCATAACATCCCGCAAAGGTAAAAGAGATAAACTGCCCTGTATTGTCCCCCGCAGTTCTTGCGCCGTTCCTTACCACGCCTGTTTGTTTATAGTAGGCTGCCTGCCCGTCATTGGGAGCGCGGTTTTGCGCGTTTGCGTTTGCAAGAGCGGCTATTAATAATATATACAACAGATACTTTTCCATAAATCCTGTCTACTGCGCGTAGCGCATGGCATAATTTACCATATTTTATGCTGATTTTATTTTATTGTCAACATATTTTTCAAAGAATTTGAAAAAATTGCGCATAACGTTCCGGCTGTATGCGACGTTTTGGCGGTTGCGATAAAGGAACGCTAAGCGTTCCAGCAACCGCAAAAATGTGGGTGGAGGCTGGCGTGGGAATGAGCAAAGAGCAATGAGCAAAAAATGAAGAGTGAGCGATGAGCAATTAATTGCTCTCTGCTCTCTGCTCTTTAAAAAGATGTCAGTCACCCCTGCGTTTACCGTTTTGTTTTTAGTCTATATGCGTTCCCATAAGCATAAGAATAAAACTCGGTTTTACATTCTTCTAAAATCATTAAGTCTTCAGGTAAAAGGGTATATTTTTGTGAAAAATCAGACCAATTCCCCTCCCATTTTGAAGTAAATGTTAACTCTGTATCAGAATAAGTAAAATAACCTACTCTTAATGTCTTACTGCCTAACATTATTCTAATAGTATTACCCTGAAAAGTATAAGAATATTTGGAATGATGGAAACGCCATTGTCCCTCAAACTTTGTCGGAGTTAAATCAACATTTGGATCTTTATAAAACGCACTTCGAAAACTTGTGGCGCTTGGGGCACTTGCACACCCCACCAAAACAAAACCAACTAAAACTACACTCAAAACTGGATTTTTTTTCATTTTTATTCTCCCTTACGGTTTCCCGCCAATATATATTACAACGGTTTTTAAATATTGCCAATGTTTTTTAAAAAAATAGTTACAAAAATTGTAGCCTCCATTGCGCATAACTACCGCCGGGCCGTTCCGTCTTGCGCCGGAGCCGTTCCAGCCTTGGCCGGAGCCGTTCCAGCCTTGGCCGGAGTCATTGCGGCCTTGGCCGGAGTCATTGCGGCCTTGGCCGGAGTCATTGCGGCCTTGGCCGGAGTCGCTCCGGCCTGTGTCGGAATCGCTCCGGGATATATCGGAATCGCTCCGGGATGTATCGGAATCGTTCCAGGATGTATCGGAATCGCTCAGGGATGTATCGGAATTGCTCAGGGATGTATCGGAATCGCTCCGGGATGTATCGGAATCGCTCAAGCTGCGGCTTGAATCGCGGCGGCCTGAGCCTGAACGGCGCGGATAAGGGCCAAAATCGCGCAAATTCGGGCCGGAATCACGCGAATTTGAGCAAAAATCGCCCGAATTCACGATTTGGCGCCCGGCGCACCCGCGCTTGCCGCGCGTACCTGCGGCGCCGCAATGAGCGTTTCGCCCGTGCCGCCAATGCCGCCGCCGCCGCCATTCCGCGGCGCAATTTGACCGCGACACAATTTGACCGCCTCACTTGACAAAAGCGTTCTTTCCGTGCTATGGGTGTATACGGCCGCATGAAGCGGCCGTCCCGGGAGATGAACTCCGTCAATCCTTGCGTTAAGGAAACCCATGACGGATATTGCACAAAAATACCGGCGGCTGCTTGCGGGTATTGCCGCCAATAAGAGCGCCGCCGTTGCCTTTTCGGGCGGGGTGGACAGCTCGTTTCTCTGTTACGCCGCGTCAAAAGCGCTGGGTAACAATGCCGCCGCGATAACTATTGTCTCGCCCATGCTGCCGCAAAGCGAAATTGCCGATGCCGTAAAGGTCGCGCGGCAGCTGGGAATTACGCACATCCTTGTTGCGGAAGAAACCATTGACGAGGCGGTGGCGGCAAATCCCCGTGACCGCTGCTATTACTGTAAAAAAATTGAGTTCGGCCGCATTGTGGACGAGGCAAAAAAGCGGGGAATACAGACGGTGTTTGACGGCTCCAATAGTGACGATCCGCACGATTACCGTCCCGGCCTTAAAGCGCTTGCGGAGCTGCGTATCTCCAGCCCCCTGCGTGACGCGGGGCTGCACAAAAACGAGATACGCGCCCTTTCAAAACAGTATAATCTTCCAACGTGGAACAAACCGGCTTTTGCCTGCCTTGCTTCACGTATCCCCTACGGCGAAACCATAAACCGCGAAAAACTTTCCCGCGTCGAAAAGGGGGAGGATTATCTGCGTTCCCTTGGGTTTGTACAGTTCCGCCTGCGCTCCCATGAGCGCCTGGCGCGGATAGAGGCGGCCCGGGAAGAGCGGCGTAAGTTGTTTGATGAAAAGCTCCTTGACGATATTTCACGGACCCTTAAATCGTTCGGCTTTATTTATGTTGCCTTTGAGCTTGAAGGGTATGTGATGGGCAGCATGAACCGGGAGGTTCCGGTAATTGAAAACCCTGCACTTTGATTGTTTCGCCGGTATATCCGGCGACATGACGCTCGGCGCTTGTGTTGATCTGGGCGTTGATCCTGACGAACTGCGGCGCGAACTGGGCAAGCTCGCTCTTGACGGCTGGAAGCTGGAATTTGCCCGTGATGAACGGAACGGCATACGCGGCGTACGCGCCATTGTGGAAGATGAACACGCGCGCGAATACGGCCGTCACCGCCGTGAAGGCGGCGGACATTCGCGTGTCCACGCGCACCGCTCGTGGAAAGACATACGCGCCCTTATTGCACAATCCGCGTTACGCGAAGGGGCAAAAAAGCGCGCGCTGGATATGTTTACCCGCTTGGCCGAAGCGGAATCGCGGGTTCACGGCGTCGCGGTTGACGAGGTTACGTTTCATGAAATCGGCGCGCTGGATTCAATTATTGATATTGCCGGAACCGCGGTCTGCCTTGATATACTCAAGCCGGATAAAATAACGTCCTCCGCTATTGAACTCGGCGGCGGTACGGTGCAATGCGCCCACGGCGTTTTGCCGGTTCCCGCTCCCGCGACGCTTGTTTTGTGCCGGGGGCTGCCGGTAAAAACCGGCGGCTTTCAAAAAGAAATGACCACGCCCACCGGCGCCGCTATTCTTGCCGCCAGCGTCGACACGTTTACCGAAACCGCCTCTTTTACGGAAATAAAAACCGCTTACGGCATTGGCAGGCGCACACTGGCAAAGCCGAACGTGCTGCGCCTGTCGCTGAGGGAAGAAGCCGCTGAAGCGGGCGGAGAGTGGTGGAACACCGAAGACTTGACGCTTATCGAAACCAATATCGACGATATGACCGGCGAGGCGCTGGGTTTTCTCATGGAACGTCTTTTTGCCGCGGAGGCGCTGGACGTAACATTCAGCCCCTGCACCATGAAGAAGTCCCGCCCCGGCGTGGTTGTTTCCGTACTGTGCGCCCGGCAAAACCTCGACGCGCTGCGCCGCACGCTGTTCAGGCAGTCAACGGCAATCGGCTTCCGCGAACAAACCGTGCGGCGGCTGTCTCTGCGGCGCGGCATGGAAACAAGCGAAACGGCGGCGGGGACGGTACGGCGCAAGCGCGTATTTCTGGGCGGAGAGGAACTGCGCGCGAAAATCGAATACGAGGACCGCGCCCGCGTTGCCCGCGAAAAAAACACTTCCCTTGACGGGGCGGAACGGAGTATATGCGGTGGAAAATAATTTGAAGGTGGACAGTTTCGCCGTAATCGACACCCTGCGCGAGCAGCGCACCGGCTATCCGGAAGCGGTGTATTGCCGGGGAAAAACCGCGGAGCAGGCCGCCTCGATTATCGCGGGCATGCGGGAAAAGGGCATCCCCGTCCTCGCCACGAAAGCCTCCGCCGAACTGGCCGCCCTCGTTGCCGCGCGCTTTCCCGAAGCGCGCTACGATGCCGCGGCGCGTACCCTTACCATCGGCACGGCGCGCCGGGAGCAGAAGGGCCTTGTTACGGTAGTGGCCGCGGGAACCTCCGACCTCCCCGTCGCGCTGGAGGCGGTACGGACCGCGGAGTTTCTCGGCAGCAAGGTTGCTTTTTTCGCGGACATTGGCGTTGCCGGCATTCACCGGCTCTTTGACCGCCTCCCGGACATACGCAAGGCGCGGGTTATTGTGGCGGTGGCCGGCATGGAAGGCGCGCTTCCCGGCGTTATCGCGGGGCTGGTATCGGCGCCGGTAATCGCGGCGCCCACCAGTGTGGGCTACGGCGCGTCCTTCGGCGGCCTTTCCGCGCTGCTGGGCATGCTCAATTCCTGCGCGCCGGGAATTTCCGTGGTAAACATCGACAACGGCTTCGGCGCGGGCTACCAGGCGAATTTGATTAACCGCCTGGAATGACGCGCCCCTTTCCGCCCGCTTGTTCGCACAGGGGGTCTCTTTACCGCTCATAAAACGTACACGCCGCTGCCCTGCCTCCTGTGTTGCCGATACGCGATATTGCGGTTTTTCAGGGATCGGTCTATACTTGATGATACGGAGGGAAGCATGCGGGAACGGGCGGCCGGGATACTTTTGGCGGTGAGCAGTGTGCCTTCACCATACGGGATCGGCTCTTTCGGGGAGGCGGCCAGGGAATGGCTGCGCTTTCTGAAAGAAGCGGGGCAAAAGTATTGGCAGATACTGCCGCTAGGCCCTACCGGCTGGGGGGACAGCCCCTATCAGAGTTTTTCCGCCTTCGCCCTCTCGCCCTATTACATCGATCTTGATACCCTCATTGAAAAAAAGCTGCTCACCTCAGAAGAAGCGCGCGCCGTCCACTGGGGAAGGAGCGCAGGCCGGGTTGATTACGCGGCCCTGTACCGCCGCAGGGAGCCGCTGCTCCGCACGGCGTGCGGGCGCTTCAAGCCGGACGCCGCTTTTGACGAATTTTGCGCGCGTAACGAGGAATCCTGGCTTGCGGATTACTGCCTGTTTATGGCCCTCAAGAAAAAAAACAGGGGCCGCTCATGGCTCCTCTGGAACGAGCGCATCCGATTCCGCGGCAAGGCGGCCCTGAACGCCTGCCGGAAGCGCCTTGCCGATGACATTCGCTATCATGCCTTTACGCAATACACGGCCTATACCCAGTGGATGGCGGTCAAGGAATACGCCCGCGGTTTGGGCATCTCGATCATCGGCGACATGCCGATTTATGTCGCCGCGGACAGCGCCGACACCTGGGCGAACAGCGAATACTTTCAGCTGGACGAAAACCGGAAGCCGGTCAGGGTAGCCGGCTGCCCGCCCGATCCTTTTTCCGCTGAGGGGCAGCTCTGGGGCAACCCCCTGTACCGCTGGGACCTGCTCGCGCAAACCGGCTTTGCCTGGTGGCTTTCCCGCCTCCGGCTGAGCCTCAAACTGTACGACGTGGTCCGTATCGATCACTTCCGCGGTTTTGAGAGCTTCTTTTCAATTGACGCCAATGCCCGCGACGCCAGGGGCGGCAAATGGGTTACAGGTCCGGGCCTTGCCTTTATCGACGCGGTAAACCGGGAACTGCCCGGCGCGGCCATTATCGCCGAGGACCTGGGCTACCTTACGGCGGAGGTCCGGGCCATGCTCCAGGCGTCCGGTTATCCGGGTATGAAAGTGCTGCAATTCGCCTTTGATTCGCGGGAGGCCAGCGACTACATGCCGTTCACCTACGGGCGCAACTGCGTGGTCTACACCGGCACCCATGACAACCCCACTTCCCTGGGCTGGTTCAAATCGGCCCGGAAGAACGACGTACAAATGGCGCTGGATTTTTTCGGTATCAAAAACGCCCGCGGCGGCAACTGGGCCTTTATCCGCTGCGCCCTTGCAAGCGTCGCCGACACCGCGATCATCCCCATGCAGGACTACCTCGGCCTGGATGACCGCGCCCGCATGAACACCCCCTCGACCCTGGGCGAGCGCAACTGGCGCTGGCGCATGCCGGACGGGGCCGCGGACCACGCGCTGGCCGAAAATATCCGCCGCCTTACCGGGATTTATGGGCGGTAGCGGCCCGGTTCCAAAACCGCAGTTTCGCGTACCTAATCCCGCTCTTCCCCAATCTTGACCGCCTCCCTCATTCCGTGGTATTACAAGGATATCGATGAAATATTCCAACCCGGCGGACCTCGCCATTATCGCCTGCCCGGGCGGCGAAGTGTTCGCCGACGAGGTGATTACCCACCTGAAGCGGCGTTACCGCCGTAACCGGGAAAAGACGGCCTCGGAGCTTGCCCGGCGCTACGGCCTGAGCGTTGAAGACGCCCTGCGGCAGCTCAACGTGATCGTCGAAATCGTGTTTTCAAGCCCCCACACACGGGAAACGGCGGAGTGCCCGGTCCCGCGGTTCAAAATCCCGGTCAAATTTACCGCGTTCGCCAACGGCGAAATCAAGGCGGAGATTCAGGAATCCATCAGGGGAAAAGACATTTACATTTTTCAGGACGTGGAGAACCACTACCTGGTCAATTTTTCTGGCGGGGAAAAAAGGACCCTTTCCATCAACGACCATATAATGACCGTTTTTGTTACTATTGACGCGGTCAGGCTGGCCGGGGCGCAGCGGGTGACGCTGGTCATGCCCAATTTCCCCTACGCGCGGCAGCACAAAGCCAAAGGCAGGGAAGCCTTGAGCGCGAGCCGTATCGGGAAAATATTCGAGGGCCTGGGGGTAAACCACCTTATCACCCTGGACATCCATTCGCGGGACATTATGAACGCCTTCAACCGGATGCGTCTTGAGAACCTCCACGCCAGTTACCAGATTATCCGTACCCTGTCCCGCCTGGACGGAATCCTCAGTGACGATTTTGTCGTTGTCTCCCCGGATACCGGCGCGGTGGACCGGAACAAGTTTTTCGCCTCGGCCCTGAAAAAGCCCCTGGCGCTGCTGTACAAGGAGCGGGATTATTCGAGGATCTCCCGCGACGCGTCGGATACGAACATTTCCCAACTGCGGCTTTTGGGCAACGTGCGGGACAAGACCGTGTTCATGGCGGACGATATGGCGGGGACGGGCGGGACTCTGATCAAGGGGATGCAGATACTTAAGGAAAACGGCGCGCGGCGGATCATCTGCTCGATCAGCCTGCCCCTGTTTTCGGGCGACGCCGTTTCGTATTTTGACCAGGCGTATAAAGACGGGCTTTTTTACCGCATTATCGGGACGAACGCCGTTTACCAGGAAGAAGTGCTCAAGCGGGAATGGTACATCAGCGTGAACATATCGGGCCTCTTTGCCCATGTTATTTCGCGGCTGCACCAGAACCAGTCCATTTCGAGCCTCCTGGACAACCGGAAGATTATCAACCGGCTGCTGGCCGAGACCAAGGGCGCCGGCCCCCAGCACGAACTGCCCTTTCAGCAGACCGAATGAAGGCGTACCGGCTTCCCACGCGCCGCGCCGCGGTACTCTTCGACATGGACGGTACCCTTTACACCCACCCCGAATACCAACAGAGCCAAATTGATCTTCCCGTTGAACGGCTTGCCCGCCTCCGGGGAAAATCCTTTGAAGCGATGAACCGGGAAATCACCCGCCACCGGGAAGAATGGGCCGCCGCTCACGGCGGACGAAAAACAAGCCTGGGGAACGTTTTCACCGCCTTCGGCGTTTCCATTGCGGAGAGCGTCCGCTGGCGGGAAGAATTGTACGAACCGGAGCGCTACCTCGCCGAAGATCCGCTGCTTTGCGCCGTCCTTGCACAACTTGCCGCCCGCTTCGCCCTGGCGGTGGTTACGAACAACCCCGTGTCCATTGCCCGGCGGACACTCGCCGTCCTGGGCGCGGCCGCTTATTTTCGCGCGATTGTGGGCCTTGACACCTGCGGCGTTTCCAAGCCCCACAAAGCGCCGTTTCTCAAAGCGGCTGAACGCTGCGGCGCGGCGGCCGCTTCCTGCGTGTCCGTGGGGGACCGCTACGACATAGACATCGCCCTTCCCCTGGAACTCGGCATGGGCGGCGTTCTCGTTGACGGAGTGGAAGATGTGTACAAACTGCCGGACTTATTCTGAAAGGAGTACGTTATAAGGAGTGCGTTATGATGGAATTTTTTGCCCGATCTTTGGCCGCAATCTGCGCCCATTCCCGCGTCGCGCCGGGCCGCCCGCTGCGCCTGACTTTTATCGCGAACCCCACCGCCGGCGGCTTTAGCATCCGCTCCCGCTGGAAGGAGCATCAACGGGTATTGGAAGCGTACCGGGAAAAGGCGCAGGCGAATCCTCCCCGTGAAGCCGCCCCGTCACAGGCGGCGAACGATTTCGGCGTGTTCCCCGGCAAAGCCCTGGTTTGTACCACCGGGCCGGGGTCGGCAAAAAAAACCGCGGAGGCCCTGGCCGGAGAAGCGGACAGGGCCTCCGCTCCTTTTTACCTGGTCATCACCGCCGGCGGAGACGGGACGAGCCTGGAAGTGTTATCCGCCCTGTACCACGGGCCGGAACATGCGCGCGCCAATATGGCGGTGCTGCGCCTTCCCATGGGAACCGGCAACGACGGCGCGGACCATGCCGAATTGTCCGGCGCGCTCGATCTCCTGGTAAAACCCTCGAATATCGAGCGCACAGCGGCCCTGCGGCTGCTGACCGCTCCCGGCGGCCAGGCCGTCTCGAAAGGCCCCTTCCTTGCCTTCAACATCCTTTCCGTGGGCCTTGACGCGTTTGTTACCCACATGACCAACAAAATGAAGGGAAATCTCCCCGGCGATTCCTACAAACTCTGGGTGGACATCGCCGCCCTGCTGTACGACCGGCTGTACAAAGTGGATTATCTTGCGGTCCGCGCCCTGGACGAACAGGGGAGGGAAATCCGTTCTTTCCGGGAAAAAACGCTGCTGCTGGCCGTGGGCGTTTCGGGATACCGGACTTACGGCTCCCACAACCGGATACTCCCCGATGAGCGCAATGTCTGCGTGGTAAGGCAGATGCCGCTGCTGCGCAAGCTGGCCCTCAAGGGGCTGTTCAAAACCGGGGAGCATGTTGAAAAGCCTGAGTCGACTCTGTTCAACGCGCGGCGGGTCGAATTTGCGGGCCTTCACCCCATTCTTGCCCAGATGGACGGCGAGACCGTGTTGCTTGGGCGGGAAGATTTTCCCGCCGCCATCGAAGTGACAACGCCGGTGATTCCGGCGCTTACAATCGCTCCCTGATTCGAAAGTCCGCTTTAATACTCCAGGGCAAGATGCGCTTAGGGTTCCACGGCAACCGGGCATTTAGTTCAGTATGGATTTGTCAAAAAAATTATTCCACCTGGCTTTGACGGCGTGGAGGCTGGCGTCGACAGTCCCCTTGGAGACGCCGACAACTTCCGCTATCTGGCGGTTGCTGGCGTCGGGACGGATTCCGGCGAGGCGTTTCCGCATGGCCGCCAGTCTGATCCTGGCTTTTTGCAGCCGCGATTTCATCCTGATGGCGGCGGCGGAATTTTCAGGCATGGCGGCAAGTCTTTTCTCGTAAACAATACAGCGAAAAAACTGGCAATGTATCCGCTCTTTCATGTCGGACAGTACTTTATCATGTTTGAGTCTGCGTTCCCTCAGTTCGTCGATCATTTTTTTCAGGCATTCCTTTTCAATTCCCGCCATGGGCGCGATCCGGTCCACAAAATCATCGGATACGTAATAATAACATTTCAGAATCAACATCAAAAGCTGCCGGGGAGTTTTTGTTAAGTCCGGTGCGGAAGGATCGGCGGGGAGGGAATATTCCGCTGCGGACGGGGATTCACACACGGAATATTCAGGTTCGATTTGGCCGGTGTACAGATCGGCGGCGCGGATCGTCCACGTGGCGTATTCGGCGATTTTGTTATCCGCCATGCGGGCACGGTATTCCTTGGCGGACCAGCGGATTACCCCGCCTATAAACGTTTCAAAAGACGCCCCGGTATCCCGATAGGTATCGACGGCATTGCTGAGCCGGGGATACAGCCATGATACAAAATCGTCTCGGTCCTCCCGCTTCCAGTGATACAAATTAAAATGGTGGATATTCTCCAGGACAGCCTGAAAAATCAAGCCTTCGAATTTTTTTCTGTCCAGCGATCCTTCGGTGTATTGGGAATACAGTTTGTTAAGTGAAAGTGTTTTCTGCATTATGCTCCTCTTTCTTGGATATCGGAGCCTGGGCGGAAAAACGTAGCGCCGTTACAGTGAATGTGATATTTATAATATCGATAAATTATACATTGGTTAATGAAAAACCCGGGCAAATGCTTCGATAATTCGCGGCTTTATATCTGAAATGGTTCCGGCTATGGCAAGTCCCGCGGCGTTTTTGTGACCGCCGCCGCCGAAAGACGCCGCTATGGCCGCCACATCAATTTGGTCCCGCGAGCGGAATCCAACGGTACATTTTTCCGGCGTCTCTTCCCGGATGATCACAATGGCTTCCACACCGGCGACGGACTGCAGCAGTTGATACAGGCTGTCCGAGTCGCGGCCCTCAAGACCGAAGACGCGGGCGTCCTCGAAATTTTCAAAACTGAGAATCAGCCTGCCCTCAAACAGGGCCTCGGAGCGGGAGAGGATATGGCCCAGGAGGATTCGGGACTTGAGGCTTTTTCCGCCGTTGATCGCCTGGAAGGCCGCCTTGGGACTTGCCCCGGCGTCGATCATCCGCCGCGCGGCGGAAAAACTTTCCGCGGCGTTTTCGTCAAGATGGCGGAAAAATCCCGTATCGGTACAAAGGCCCAGGAGGAGCATCTGCGCCTCTGCTTTGGTGGGCGAAAGCCCAAGGGCTTCAATCAGGGAGAGGATCATTACGGTGGCCGACGGGGCCGCGGGATCAAGAAAAAACGGCGCTTCCGGTGAGACCCGCGGCCCTCCCTCGGCGCGGTAATCGTGGTGATCGATACGCGCCGTGGGCAGCCCCTCCAGGTGAGCGGCAAGGCCGCCGGTTCTGTCGGGCGAGGCGCAGTCAACAATGACGACCTTTGCCCCGGCAGTTTTGCCGGGGGCGGCGGAGAATCGCGCCGCGTAAGGGATAACCTCGGTCCGTTTGAAGGGGCCGGCGGAACAGGGGACCGCCTCTTTACCCAGCCGCTCCAGCGCCGAGCAAAGGGCAAGCTGGCTTCCCACGCAGTCGCCGTCAGGTTCCTTGTGACCGGCAACGATAAACAAAGAACCGCTTCTGATAAATTCAATGAGTTCAACAGGAACAGGCGCCGACAAGTAAGTCCCTCCCCGGCTCGCAAGGAGCCTGTCGCGCTTGCCGCTGCAGCAGCTTGCCAAGGTACAAAATCGCCGGAAGGCGATTTTGGAGGATAGCGCACGAAGCGCGGCAAACCGCTAGCAGCAAAGCAAAACGAATTGACGCTCTTTGCCGGAAATTACCGGCGCGCCGTCTTTGATGTACACGTCGATTTCGGTACGCATACCGAAGTCCTCAAAATAGATGCCCGGCTCCAGGGAAAAACAGGAGCCGTCCAGCAGGGGCCGCGGATCGGGGAACTCCACCGAGTCCATGTTTACCCCTGAGCCGTGCAAGTCGCTGTCGATGCCGTGCCCGGTACGGTGGCGGAGCGCTTCGGCGTAACCGAAGCCGCTGAGGATTTCCCTGGCCCTCCGGTCCACATCGGCCCCGGCAGGCCGCCTGCCCGCCGCGAGCGCTTCGGCGATAAAGCGAAAAGCCCCTTCCCTGGCTTCCACCAGATTGGCGAAAGTCCGTTCAAGCGCGGGGGGAGGGCGCTTTCCGTAAAAGCCCACCCAGGAAATGTCCGCGTATACGCCGCCCGCTCCGCTTTCCCTGGCCCAAATATCCAGTTGAACGACATCATTTTCCGCGATTAAAACGCCCGCGCCGGCCGGATCGTAATGGGGGTTGCCGGAATTGCTGCCGGCGGCCACAATCGGCGGGTGATCGGTAACAAGGTCCCGCCGCCGGAAGGCTTCCTGTATGAGGCGCTGAATATCCCCCTCGTAAAGGGCCGCACCCGAGGTAAAGCGCCGCCTGATTTCCGCCCAGGCAAGGGCGACAATCTCGTACAGGTGCGCGGCCGCCCGCTCGTGGGCCGCAATGCCGGCCCGGTCAAGCAGCCCCCTGAAACGCTGCAAAAGCCCCTCCGCGGGAACGGGTTTCAGGCCGGCCTCTTCCAGCAGGGCGGCGGTTCCCGCGTCCAAAAAAGAAATGGCGGTGATTGATTTGGAAAAATGGCAGCCCCAGCGCTTGCCCGCCAGGGGAGCGAGCCGGGAGAGCAGTTCCTCGCGGCCCCGGTAAGAGAGCCGCTTCCCCGGCAAACACCCCAGGCCGTCAGGCTCAACCGCGTGGACAATCCCCAGCGCCTCGCCGGAAGCGGGAACGGCGTAGAACCAGAGCCGCGAATTGGTGAAACCCGGATGTATACCGAGAATACCGTCCGAGAGCGGATCGCGGTGACGGAAGTTACAAAAAAGCCATCCGTCAAGGTACTCCTCACGGATGGCTGCCTGCATCGCTTCAATGGCGGCGGTATGCATCAAAATTCGAGCTGTACGGTTTCCACGTTATCGAAGTACGGGGCAATATTAACATTCAGGGGAAGGTTACCCCAGGTTTCGTGGCCCCTCCAGCGGTGCACGTAGAGCCGCAGATGGCTGAACTCCCCGCTCTTGAAATACACCGTCACCGAGGGCCAGTTTGTCCCCGCCGGCAGATAGATCAGCTCCGCCTTGCTTGCCGCGTCGGTAAACCACTCGTTAGGAACATACATCCGGGCCAGTCCGTTTAAGCCCCTGCGGTACTGGAGAATATATCCCAAACGGGTAGGATAGATCTTTTCCAGATGCACATTCTCATAAAAATACTCGGACGAATGTTCCGGCGATATCTGCTGGGCAAACAGCGGCGCGCCTGACAAAACAAGCGTCAGCGCGGCCAGGGCGATAATGCGTGTCCTCATGGTAACCTCCAATTATGTCCAGTATAACGCGGACAGGAGAGGAATGCAATAGGGAGGAAGGGCGGCAAATCTAACCATGGGAACACACTACCTCCAGACTGAGTCTGGAGGACAAATGGGGTTTACCATGGCAGAGAAAAAAAGATAGCGGCGGAGTACGCTCCCCGCTACCGGAAGGCAACGAAACGGGAAAAATCGCGGATACTGGACGAGTATCTGGCCCTCTCAGGCGGTACAAGCCGGAAATATGCGATTTTCAAGCTCAACCGCATCGGAAAAACACAGCTTCGGATGCTGGACGGCCAGTCCGTCACGGTCACGATGATTGAAAAAAGCCGGAAAAAGCGGGTCTACCAGCCCTCCTATGACACCGCGGTCGCGGAAATGCTCGAAACGCTGTGGGAAAACTTTAACTGGCCGTGCGGAAAACTGTTCGCCCCGTTCCTCAGACAGAATCTTGACCTCATCAGGCTGAAAAAAA
>JAISYA010000024.1 GCA_031270205.1 Treponema sp. | reverse complement strand
TTTATGCTCGCCCTGAGTTTTGAGCAGCATATTGAGACCATTTTCAAGCTGCTCAACGCCCAGGCTATTCGGAACCTTCTCCTGCCTAATTCATCCTAATTCTATGCGTTTATCCTGCTCCCGCTCCCCGCCCGATTGCCTTATCTCCCGTTTTTCTATACACTGGGTATGTTCCAAAATCAATTGACCGTACGCTAATGTTCCCGGCATAACCGGGGACGATGGAACTGCCTTAATCGAAAAAGAACTTCGCATGAAGTCCTCATTAAAAACGCAGGAGGTTGCCATGTCCGATTCGGACGGCGGGGGTAGTAGATCACCCCGCGCATTAAACCGGCGGGCGCTTTCTGCGGAGAATACCGGCTGCTGACAGTCTCAAATGACGGTCATAGGGTCTCCGGCGGGAAACCTGGTTTCCCCGGAAGCGCGTCTTCGTAACTTACAGAGGAGGAACCCTTATGATCAAAATTCGAACGCAGGGCGAGAACGGTATTGTCGAGGCCGACACCGTCAGCAAAGGCTGCTGGATCGACGCCCGCTGGGTGAACCGGGATGACCTGGCGCGCCTGGAAAAAGAATTCGGTATCGACGCCGAACTGTTAACCGATGTCATGGATACGGACGAACAGGCCCGTATCGAAAAAGAAGACGAGTACACCGCTATCATTGTGCGGCTGCCGGTCTTTGACGAAACCGAAGAAACATCGTTCTTCACCCTGCCCCTCGGCATCATTCTTTTTTCGGATAAAATCGTTACCATCTGCCGGCGTTCCAGCGACGCCCTGGACGGATTCCTTAAAAGCCGAATGCGGAGCTTCAACCTGAAAAATAAAAGCGCGTTTGTGCTCAAGCTCCTCAGCCGCGGGGCCTTTATGTATCTCAAGTGTCTCAAGGAACTGAACAAACAGACCAACATCATCAAAGAGGAATTGCAGCGTTCAATCAAAAACAACGAACTGATTCAACTGCTCTCGATTCAGAAATCGCTGGTGTTTTTTACCACCAGCATCAAGAGCAACGAACTGCTGCTGGAAAAACTGCAAAAGTCGCCGCTGATGCGCTTTAAGGAAGACGAGAAAGAGCTGCTGGAAGATGTAGTGATCGAGAACCGGCAGGCCATTGAAATGGCGAATATTTACTCTTCGATTTTAACCGGTACTATGGACGCCTTCGCCAGCGTCATTTCCAACAACCTCAACATTGTGATGAAACGCTTGACCATTGTTTCAATAGTGCTCATGATTCCTACATTGATTTACAGTTTCTACGGTATGAACCTGGACCTGCCCCTGCAGCATCTGAGCGGTACCGGCTGGGGTGTTATGCTGGTCAGTTTCGGCGCGGCGGCCCTGGGGGGGATTTTGCTCAACACCAACGGCGGCTGGCGGAAAACCAAAACAAGAATAAAGAAGAACAGGCGGCCGCCGGGGCGGGAAAAACCGGCGGCCGCCGTTCAAACGGAGCGTTAAATGATAGACATTAGAAGCGACACGGTTACCAAACCGACCGAAGCGATGCGGCGGGCCATGGCCCAGGCCGAAGTGGGCGATGATGTATACGGTGACGATCCCACGGTAAACCGCCTTGAAGCGCTCGGCGCGGAAATGCTGGGCAAGGAGGCTTCCCTCTTTGTGCCGTCCGGCACTTTCGGGAACGAACTGGCCCTGTTCACCTGGTGTCCCCGGGGAACCGAGGTCGTGCTGGGGGAGGAGTGCCATATCATCGTGCACGAGGCCGGGGCCGCCGCGGCGATTGCCGGTGTGCAGACCCGCTGTATCCCCGCGCCGGACGGGGTGTTACAGGCGGAAGAAATAAAGCGGCGGCTGCGCAGACAGGACCTGCACGCGCCGGCCACCTCGCTTATCTGCCTTGAGAACGCCCACTCGTCGGGCAGGGTCGTCTCCCTCGCGCGCATGGACGCGGTAAAGGCCATTGCCGCCGAATGGGGCCTGCCGGTACATCTGGACGGCGCGCGCATATTTAACGCCGCCGCCGCCCTGGGCTGCACGGCCGCCGATATTGCCGCCAGGGCGGACTCGGTGATGTGCTGCCTTTCCAAGGGCCTCTGCGCGCCGATAGGTTCCCTGCTTGCCGGGCCGAAAAACTTTGTGGAAGCGGCCCGCCTCAAGCGGAAAATCATGGGCGGCGGTATGCGCCAGGCGGGAATACTCGCCGCCGCAGGCATCATCGCCCTGACCGGGCATACGTCCCTCCTGGCCGCCGATCACGCGCGGGCGAAAAAACTCGCGCAGGGGCTTGCGAATATCGAAGGTATTCACGTTGACCCGGACGCGCTGGATATCAACATGGTCTTTTTCAGCCACGAGGCGGGCGAACAGGCCGGGGAAACCGTCGGGCAATTCCGCAAACGGGGAATACTCATCAACCCGCCCGAAGGGGGCCTGTTCCGCTTTGTTACTCATTACTGGATAGGCGACGCGGAGTTGGACGCCATTCTTGCCGCCGCCGTTGAAATCTTCGCCGGAACGCGGGGGGGCAAATGAGCCAGTATCAGCCGCGCCTTGAAAAACTGTTTGACTGGATGGCGCGGGAAAGCGTCACCCTGGCCGTATTCGAAGACGCCGAAGGCCGCCGCGACCGGACCATCCGCTATCTTACCGGGCAGCCCGGCGATGCGCTGCTTTTTCTTTCGCTGGACCGCAAGGCCGTACTCGTGCCATGGGACATCAACATGGCAAAAGCCTACGCCTGCGCGGATATGCTCATCCCCTACAGCGAATTCGAGCGCCTCCCCCGTAAAGCGATTGGCGCTGTGGCGAAAATGCTCGGCATTCCGGCCGGTTCCAAAATCGAAATACCTCCGGTTACGCCCTATCCCCTGTTTCTCAATTACGTGGGGGAACTGACCGATTTCGACATCCTCTGCCGCGAGCGCGGCCTTGCCGCGGAGGTTAAAAAAATCCGCGCCGTAAAAGACGACGAAGAAATAAAAATCTACCGGAAAGCGGCGGACATCACCAACGCCCTCATCGGCCTGCTGGAAAAAAACACGCGGTCCGGCAAAATTAAAACCGAGGCCGACGCGGCCCTGCTCATTGAAATCGAGGCCCGCAGGAGCGGCTGCGAGGGAACGGGCTTTGAAACCCTGGCCGCCGGGCCGGAGCGGAGCTTCGGCATTCACGCCCATCCCGCGTGGACCGACTCTCCCTTTGCCGGGCCGGGCCTTTCCATTCTGGACTTTGGCGTACGCCTGGCCGGCTACACTACCGACGTAACCCTGACCTTTGTCCGCGAAGCCAACCCCCGGCAGGAAAAACTCGCCGGTCTTGTGGAGAAAGCCGCCAAACTTTCCCTTTCAATGGCGGATAACGGCGCGCCGGCCAGGGGAATCGCCTCAGCGGTCGAGGGTCTGTTCGCCAAGGCGAAAAAGCGCATGCCCCACGCCCTGGGCCACGGCATCGGTCTTGAGGAACACGAATATCCCGCCGTCAGCAACCGCCCCGACAACGGGTGGATCCTCGAACCGGGCATGATTTTCACGCTTGAACCGGGCCTGTACGATCCCCTGTACGGTGGCTGCCGCCTGGAAAACGACATCCTCATGACCGAAACCGGCCCGGAGGTTTTGACAGAAGCGCGGATTATATGGCTGTGAGAAGCGGCGGTCTTCGCCTTCGGCGCTTTTGTGGTTAATTATTCGAAAGTCCGGTGAGCCGGTTAATTGTATGAGACAAGCGCGCACCTGATTTCCCGCCTGTGCCCGTCGTTATCTGAAATCACCCGCAGGGCCGGTATGCCCCCGGCACATTCGGGACGGGCCTGCGGGCAGCGGAGGGCAAAGGGGCAGCCCGGATCGGGACTTGCCGCGTTGGTGACTTTACCGGGAATGGTGAGGAGCTTCCCCCCGGAATAGTGGCTGCCCAGGCGGGGGGATGCGGCAAGCAGGGCCTTTGTGTAGGGATGGGCGGGATTGCCGATGATACCCGCGGCGTTCCCGGCTTCCATCACGAGGCCGCCGTACATCACCATGATTCGGTCGGAGATTTCCGCTACCAGGTCTATATCGTGGCTAATGAAAATGATCGAAATAGTGCGGGTACGGCGCAGGGTTTTAAGCAAATCCATGATCTGTTTCTGAATGGTTACGTCAAGCGCGGTGGTCGGCTCGTCGGCGATAAGCAGTTCGCAGCCCTGGGCAAGGGCGAGGGCGATACCGGCGCGCTGAAGCTGCCCGCCTGAGAACTGGTGGGGATAATTGGAGAGCCGTTCCCTGCCCCGCTCGAGGCCTGTCTCGGCAAGCAGCGAAGCGGCCTTTTCCAGCGCTTCCCCTTTGGTAATGGCGGGATCGCTGTTCCTGAACGTTTCAAAAAACACGCTGCCCATATTTTGCAGCGGATCATAGGATCTCCCCGGCTCCTGAAATATCATGCCGATCTTTTTGCCCCAGTACTTCCGCATCAGGGCGGAAGGCAGGCCGCAAAGCTCGTTTCCCCCATAGCGGATGGAACCGCGCACAATCGCGTTCCGGGGCAGCAGCGCCGGAATTGCCAGCGTACTCACGCTTTTTCCCGATCCGCTCTCCCCCACAATGCCAAGGCATTCCCCCCTGTCCAGCGCAAACGAAAATCCCCGCACCGCCCGCACGGAAACCAGCTCCCGCCCCCGCAATACGGAGAAGTCGACGCGCAGATCGCGGACCTCAAGAAGCGGCGGGACGGACGCTTCATCAAGCAGGGGACCGCCTGGTTCATCTCCGCCGCTCTTTGCCGCGCTTTTTTTGGAACGCTGTTTCCGCAGGCCCGGCGCGAAAACCGTGTGATACGGATCAAAATAATCCCTCAGCGCGTCGCCGATAAAGTTAAACGCTAGAGTTACACCTAACAAAAACCACACCGGACTCAAAAGCCAGGGATAGGCCCGCAGGTTCGCCAGGGTCGAGACATCGCGCTTTATCAGGGATCCCCAGCTTACCGCCGGGTCGGTTATGCCAAGCCCCAGATAGGAAAGCACTGTTTCGGTCATAATGAAGCCGGGGATGCTCAGGGCGACGCTCACGATAAGGAGACTCGCTATCTGGGGGAGGATGTGATTCAGGATGATAAGCGGCGGGGGGATCATCTCAAGGCGGGCGTTGAGCACGAAGTCCTCCCGCTTGATGGCGTGCACCATGCCGCGGATCGTGCGGGCCGAACCGGGCCAGCTCACCAGGGACAGAATCACCGTTATCATCATGTAGGACTGGCCCGAGTCCATGTTAGACGCCATGAGGGAACGGAGAAAAAGGATAAGGTAGAGGCCGGGAATCAGCATCAGGAATTCGGAGAAGCGCATAATGGACCAGTCGGCGGCTCCTCCGAAGTAGCCGGCAAGCCCCCCGAAGAGCGCCGCCAGGGCAAGGGAAACGGCGGTTGCCACAAAGCCGATGGTCAGCGATATGCGGGAGCCGTAAATGATGCGGGAAAAGAGATCCCTGCCAAGGTTGTCCGCGCCCATGAGAAACACCGGGTAGGCGCCGCTTTCTACCGCGAACAGCCGCCGCTCCATCGGGATAAGCCCCCAGAGCCGGTATGGCTCCCCTTTGCCAAAAAACCGGATCGGCGAATACTGCCCCCGGACGCGCGCGTATCGCCAGGTTACCGTATTGGTAACGCGGCATTCCTGGGCCTGCAATTTTCCCTGGTAGAAACGGACATTGGGCGGATGATAGCTTTTGTCGTGAAAAGAGGCGTTGGGTGAATACGGTGCAAAAAACTCGGCGAAGATCATGATAAGGTAAAGCAGAACGAGAACAATAAGCGAGGCCGCCGCAATGGGGCGTGATTTTACGTAGTCAATAAACCGTTTCACAGCCGCCTCTCATTCTTTGCCGTATCTGATTCTGGGATCCACCAGGGCCAGGAGAATGTCGGCCAATACCATGCCCAGCAGCACCAAAAAAGAAATAAACATGATATTGGAAAGCACCAGATTGATGTCTTCCTGAATGACCGCCTCGTACATGAGCCTGCCGATGCCGGGATAGGCGAAGATGATTTCCAGAATTAGGGAACCTGAAAAGAGGCTTGCCAGAAGGTTGGCGCTGCCGGTGATATAGGGGTTGAGGGTATTGCGGAAGGCGTGGTTAAAATAGATGCGCCATTCCCTGATGCCCCTTGCCCGCAGACTCGTTATGTAAGGCTGGCCGAGCTGGTCCAGCATGGTTGCCCGGATCATGCGCAGAGTACCGCCGATGCCGCCGAGGAAGGCGGAGAGCAGGGGCAGAAAAATGTGATGGGCGTAGGAAAACACAAAACGCGCCGGGGCCTCTGAAAAGGGAAAAGGGGGATAGGCGGTTACCGGAAACAGGCCGGTTACGGAGGCGAATAACTGCAGCAGGATGAGGAGCAGCAGGCCCGGAAAGGCGTGCAACACGAGGGCGAAGAACGTTACGGCTACATCAACGCCGGCGCCCGCCTTGGCGGAAAAGTACACCCCCAGCACAAAAGAGAAGAAAGTGATTAATACCAAAGATAGTATATTTAACAACAGCGAATTGACGAGCCGCGAGGCAATCAGAAACGAAACCGGGGCGCGGGAGATGAGGCTCACCCCCAGATCATGGTGGACGATCACGCGGTTAAGCCAGCGGAAGTACTGCGCGTAAAAGGGCTGGTCCAGTCCCAGCTCGGCGCGCCTCGCGGCAAGCTGCTCCGTGTTAAGCCCCTGCAAGTCCCGGCCCGCCCGCCCCTGGTTCTCGCTGAAGATCTGCTGCAACATGATTTGATCAACAATGTCGCCGGGGGCCAGCTCCATAAGCGCGAAAACCGCCAGCCCCAGGAGGAAGAGCATCACCGTCATCGTAAGAATCCGGTTCAAAACATACGAGAGAAGCGGCATCCTCCGCTTAAAAAGATAGAAGGGCCGTAACAGGAGGGCGAATATTTTTCCCGGGTTCAGGCCGCTCATTATGCAACACTCATTGCTTGATAAAGATATGCGTGGTTTCGGCACCGTTGAGATTGTCGTAGTACACGTTGCTGAAATCCCAGCGGTCACGAATGGCCCAGAAACTGCGGGAACGCAGAAGGGAGATAACCGGACACTGTTCCAGAATTATTTGCTGAAACTCGTCCCAAATCGCCTGGGCTTTTTCCCGGTCTATCGTGTAACAGCCTTCGTTGTAGAGATAGTCAAGCCGCGCCTCCCATTCGGTGGCGGGCTGTTTTTGATTGGGATACCACAAGTGCAGATTTCCCGACGAAGGCCAGACATTGCTTCCCTGACTGGGGAAGATATTCGCTCCGGAAAGCCCCATTATCATGGAGTCCCATTCAAAGGTCTGCATCAAAATCTCCACGAGTTTCTGAAAATCAAGGATACGGATATTCACCTTGATCCCCATTTTGGAAAGTTCATCCCTTATAATAGAAGCGATGTCGTTGTTGATCGTGCTTTCCGAGCGTATGGAAAGATCGAATTCGACGGCCCGGTCTTTTGCGTCACGCAAGATCCCCCGGCGGTCACGCTTGATGCCGATGGACGCGAGCAGATCTTCGGCCCTTTGCTGATCGTAGAGATACTGAAACTCGATACCGGGATTGTAATACGGGTTGGGTTCGGGGAAGACCGAGAGTTTGGGCTCGGCCAGCCCCCGGTAAACCTGGGCGATGATCCGCTCCCGGTTGAGCAGGCAGCTCATGGCCTGACGGAACTCCGTTTGGGTGAACCACTCGTACTGGGGCTTTTCCCGGTTTTTGACATTCTGGTTGAAGGTCCAGTAAGCGGCGCTGAGGGATCCTTCGGCGTTGAACACCGTGTAGCCCTCCTGTCCGCGGATCACCAGCTCGTCCAGGTCTTCAGGCCGTAAGCCGTAAGTTTCGGTCTGTCCTTCCTTGAACAGGAGAAGCTGGGTGTTTTCATCGGGGATGATCCTGACGATCTGCTCTTCAATATAGGGAATGGAAAGGCCGTTTGTGTCTTTTCTCCAGTAATCGGGATTCCGTTTGTATACGAGCCGCTGGCCGGGGGTGTATTCAACCAGAAACCATTCGCCCATGGAGGGAATCTCCCTGGGGTCGGACGCGACGCTGAACACGTCCCTCGCGCCCTGCGCGCCGCGCGCCCTTTTTGCCGGCTCGTAAATGTGCCGGGGGCCAAAATCCATATTGACCGCCAAAAGCGGATCGGCCACTATCCGGGGAAAACGAAACTCAAAGCGGCGCTCATCGATCTTCGCAATCTCAACATGCCCCTCGCCGCCGTCGGGCATCGTGAGAAACTGCTGATAATAGGCGGAACTCCCCACGGTCTCGTCCCCGCTGATCTCGTTGTACCAGAAGACCACGTCGTCGCTCGTAACTTTTATTTTGCTGTCCGAATTGTAATAGCTCCAGTAAAGATCGTCCCGCAGGGTACAGCGCACCGTGAGCGTAGCAGCCGCTTCATCGGCGATTACCTCAAACGAGGCGACGCGCGGTTTCCACTCACGGCGCACCACATCGTAATCAAAAAGATAATCGTGCATACTGGACACCACCGCCAACGTACTCGAGTCCGATTCGGCGACCAGGAGATTGAAGCTCTTGGGGTCCTCGTTCATTACCGAATACCATGTCCCTCCCAGGCTGCCCGGCGCGAAATCCTCGCCCCGCCAGGGCTTGCTCTGCGTCTTTGCCAGGATTTCCTCAAGGCCCGCGGGAGCAGCGGCCTGTAGTTCCTCAAAAGACATTTCTTCTTCTCCTGAGCAGGAAAAAAGCGTGCAGACAATACACAGTACGGCGATAAAGGGGAAAGCTTTCATGGCATTATAGTAACCGCGGGGCCGAGTTTGTGCAATATGATTTGGCCGAATGGCCGGAAGAGGGAAGAGAACCACGGACTACTGGAACCAAAGGTTCCCTGGACATCCCCGGCGAGGCCGGCGGCGGCGTAGGCTACGGTAACCTCTTTTGATGTTTCGTTACACGTTGTCCGGGTATCTGGGCGCCCCCGGTTTCTGAGTACCGATTCCGTGTTTCCTCCCAACAGTTCTTTTTCCAGGTGCAGCCCTTCCCATCCCGCTTCGTTTTCCTTCGCTCGA
>JAISYA010000005.1 GCA_031270205.1 Treponema sp. | reverse complement strand
GCCGACTTGACTATTCCGCCCTATTCCGTTACCGTATTTCCATGAATCGGACTGTGCCGCATCATCATGTTTTTCTCCCCCCGGAGTCCGGTCCCCGTTACGGGGCCTAAACGGTACAGCAGCCGTGGACTTCCGGATTGTTCCGGCGGGGTTCACGGCTTTTTTTTGGAGCTGATATGAGCGATACATTGAACATTGCAACACCGCTGAGGGTGCTGATCCCCAAAGGGCGGATTTTCGACAGTGTGGCGCGGCTCTTTGCCGAGGCGGGCTTTCCCATCGCGCTGGCGGACCGTACGTACCGGCCGGTGATCGGCGTGGACTGGCTTGACGCCAAGATCATGAAGCCGCAGAACGTGGCCGAGCTTTTGGAACTGGGGAGCCATGACGCGGGTTTTACCGGCGTCGACTGGATTCGGGAAAGCGGCGCTGATGTGGAAGAGATTATGGACATGGGCTTTGATCCGGTCAGGATAGTGGCGGCGGTTCCCCGCTCTTTTGACGAGGCGGTACTCCGCTCCAAAAAACTCGTAGTCGCTACCGAGTACGTGAACCTTGCCGGGGAATGGCTCAAGTCTTCCGGCTACCGTTACCGCGTTCTCCGTACTTACGGCGCCACCGAGGTCTTCCCGCCTGATGACGCGGACATGATCATCGACAACACCTCGTCGGGCCAGACGCTGCGGGACAACGGTCTTAAGATCATCGACACCCTGCTTGAGTCTTCCACCCGCTTTGTGGCTTCCCACGCGGCCATGGCGGATACGGCAAAGCGGAACCGTATTGAGGAACTTGCCATGCTGTTCCGCGCGGTCCTCGACGGCAGGGAGCGGGTTATGCTGGAAATGAACATACCCAAAGATTGTTTCGAAGCGGCGGCCGGGAGGCTTCCGGCGATGCGCAGTCCCACCGTGGCCCCGCTCTACGGCGGCGAAGGTTACGCGGTGAAAATCGCCGTCAAGAAGCACGAGGTTCCCGACATTATCCCCCGGCTGAAAAAACTGGGCGCGCTTGATATTGTGGAATACGATCTGCGGAAAGTGGTACCATGAGTGTGCGGTACCGGTGAATGAGCCGCCGCACGGCAAGCCTGGCAAGCGCAGCTTGCCTTGGGGTATTAAACGAGACTTTCGGATAAAAGGAGGCGGACATGCGCTGCGCGGAGATTTCCAGGAAGACAAAAGAGACGGATATTACCATTACGTTGAATCTTGACGGGAAGGGGGAAGCGAAACTTGAGTATCCCGTAGGCTTTATGGTTCACATGCTCAACACATTCGCCCGCCACGGGCTGTTCGATCTGGATATTCAGGCGGCGGGGGATCTTGAGGTGGATCAGCACCACCTGATAGAGGATACGGGAATTGTGCTGGGGCAGTGCTTTGCCCAGGCGTTGGGCGACAAGCGGGGCATCCGCCGGAACGGGAGCTGCCTTTTTCCCATGGACGAGACGCTTGCGCGGGCCGCGGTGGATATTTCAGGGCGGCCTTTTCTCGTGTTTGACGGACAGCTTTCCGGAACGCCGCTGATCTCGGCTAACGAGAAATATCCGGCGCGCTGCCATTTTCAAACCGATACGGTGGAAGATTTCTGGCAGGGCTTTACCGCCGCGGCGGGCTGTACGCTGCATCTGGAGATTCTGCGCGGCAGAAGCGATCACCACAGGATAGAGGCGCTCTTTAAGGCGGCGGCCCGCGCCTTCCGCGACGCCTGCGAGATTGACGGGCGCGCGCGTGACGCCGTTCCGTCTACCAAGGGAACGCTCAGTTTTCCGGGCATCGGCGGCGGGCCGGGAGTGCTGGTATGAGTGATTTGGTCGGGGTGATTGATTACGGCGCGGGCAATCTCGGCTCGCTGATGAACGCCCTGGGACTGCTTGCGATACCCGCCCGTTTCGCCGCCGGTCCCGATGAGCTTTCGCTTTCGGCTTCCCCTTTTGAGAAGATCATTTTTCCCGGCGACGGCCATTTCGCGGCGGCCATGGCCTCGCTGGAACAATCCGGCTATGCCCAGGCGCTTGGCGAATGGATACGGGCGGACCGGCCCTTTCTGGGAATATGTATCGGTTTGCAGTTGCTTTTTGAATCTTCTGAGGAAGCGCCGCCCGCCGGCGGCAGGGAAGTGAAGGGGCTTTCGCTGATCCCCGGTACGGTACGGCGCTTTCCCGGGCGCAAGGTTCCGCAAATCGGCTGGAACCAGACGCGGGCGCGGCCTGAATCGGCAATGTTCCGGGGCCTGGCGGATAACACGTTCTTTTATTACATTCATTCGTATTACGCCGATCCGGCGGACAGCTCAATATGCGCCGCCGAGGCGGAGTACTATGTGCGCTACTGTTCGGCGGTGGAGCGGGGCGCTCTGGCGGCGGTGCAGTTTCACCCGGAAAAATCCGGCGCGGCCGGCCTTGAGCTTTTGAAAAACTGGGCGGAGGGCGATTATGCAGGCTAAGCGGATAATTCCCTGTCTTGATGTGGACGACGGCAGGGTGGTGAAGGGGATCAAGTTCAAGGGCATTCAGGACGCGGGAGATCCGGCGGAACTGGCCCGGCGCTACAACGACGGCGGCGCAGACGAACTTGTCTTTCTGGACATCGGCGCTTCCTACAAAAGCAGGGCGACACTCCTGAATCTGGTGCGCAAAGTGGCCGCCGAGGTTTTTATTCCACTCTGCGTAGGCGGCGGAATCCGCAGCCTGGACGACATGCGCAAGGCGATGAACGCCGGGGCGGATAAGGTTTCGCTGTGTACTTCGGCCCTGCAGCGGCCCGAATTGTTAAGCGAAATGGCCCGCGCCTACGGCAGTCAGTGCGTGGTGCTTTCGATTGACGCCAAAAGAGCCTCTCCGGCCGGGCCGCCGCGATGGTATGCCTATTCCCACGGTGGAAGAACCTGTACCGGAATTGACGCCGTCGAATGGGCGGTGCGGGCGGTGGAGTTGGGCGCGGGAGAAATACTGCTTAATTCGATTGACGCCGACGGTACAGGCGGCGGCTATGATCTGGAACTTACCCGCCGCATACTGGAGGCCGCGCCGGTTCCGGTGATCGCTTCAGGCGGCGCGGGGAATCTGGATCAGATCGCCGGTGTTTTGCTCAGTACCGCTTCGGCGGAGTCAGGTGACGCCCCCGCTCCCGGCGCGGACGCGGCTTTGCTGGCGTCCCTGCTTCACTACGGAAAAACCACAATTAAAGAAATAAAAAGACACGCGGAATCAAAAGGAGTTTGCGTTAGATGGTGATAGCTTCAATTGACGTGCAGGGCGGCAGGGTGGTTCAGCTTAAACAGGGGGCGGAACTGGTCTTGCAGCGCGATGATTTCCTGGAACTGGCGGAAGAATTCGACCGTTACGGCGAAGTGGCGGTAATCGATTTGGACGCCGCAATGGGTAAAGGTTCCAATTTAGAGATGATAAAAAAGATTTTAAGAAAAGCGGAGTGCCGGACAGGGGGAGGAATCAGAACGCCTGAACAGGCAAAGGAACTGGTGAGCTTGGGCGCGCGAAAGATCATCGTCGGGTCGGGCGCTTTTCGTGACCCGGCAAAAAAAGGGGCCGGCGGCGGAGAATTCGGGGTGAACATCCCTTTCCTTGAGGCCATGGCGGAGCAAATCGGCCGGGAGCGGCTCATTGTTGCGGTGGACGCCCGCGGCGGCGAAGTTGTCGTGGACGGCTGGAAAACCCACACAGGCCTTGATCTTATTGAGACGGCAAAAGCGGTTGAAACCTTTACGTCGGAACTGCTCTTTACCTGCGTTGAGCGGGAAGGCGGCATGGCGGGGATCGATCTTGAACAGGCGCGGAAGCTGCGGGAAGCGGTTTCATGCCGGATTACCGCCGCGGGCGGCGTTTCCACGTTAGACGAAATTGAGGAACTTGCCGTTCTGGGCTGCGACGTCCAGCTCGGTATGGCCCTGTATACCGGGAAAATAAATCTCGCCGATGCTTTTATCAGATCACTTAACTGGAAAAAAGGCGAAACCGGCAGGGCCGCCGAAAGCGGAGGACAAAGCGCCCTGCTGCCCCTCATCGCCCAATCTGGCGACGGCCAGGTGCTGATGACCGGCTTTACCGACGCGGAAGCGTTAACCGAAACCTTCAAGCGCGGCAATGTCTGTTTTCACAGCCGCAGCAGAAACAAACTCTGGATGAAGGGTGAAACATCGGGCAGCGTCCTTAAGCTCAAGCGGCTGCGGGCCGACTGTGACCGGGACGCGCTCCTTGCCGTTGCCGAAGCGGCCGGGCCTGTCTGCCACACCGGCGCGTGGTCCTGCTTTTCAACCAACAGAAACTACACCTGGGAATTTCTTCAGGGCATTATCGCCGGGCGTTTTCGCAGCCCCGCCCCCGGCTCCTACACAGCGGCTTTGGACGATGACCTGGTCAGAGAAAAGGTGATGGAAGAAGCCGGGGAACTCTGCGCGGCAAAAACCCACGACGAAATTGTCTGGGAAGCGTCCGATCTGCTCTATTTTACCACAGCGCTCATGACCCGCGCCGGAGTTACCGTTCAGGAAATACTGGACGAGCTTGACCGGAGACACAGGAAATAATGAGCGTATACTGGAATAGCCGTACCAGGAATCTCAAGCCCTATATTCCCGGTGAGCAGCCCAGGGACAGGCATTTCATTAAACTCAACACCAATGAGAATCCCTATCCGCCTTCGCCTGCGGTTATCGAGGCCATACAAAATGCGGCGGGAAACCGGCTCCGGCTTTACCCTGATCCCGCCTGTAGCGAATTCCGGGAAGCGGCCGCGGCCCGTTACGGGGTACGGCCTGAACAGGTGTTTGCGGGTAACGGTTCCGACGAAGTGCTGGCCTTCGCGTTCGGCGCTTTTTTTGAGGCGGGGCTTAACTCTGAATCCGGCGTACTTTTTCCGGACATTACCTACAGTTTTTATCCGGTGTACGCCGCCCTGTGGGGAATTCCGTTTCGTACCGTTCCGTTAGACGATAATTTTTCAATCAGAACCGCCGATTATAAGATCCCGTCGGGCGGCGCCGTATTTCCCAATCCCAACGCCCCTACCGGCAAGGCGCTGCCCCTGGCCGATATTCTGCCGCTGGCGGAGTATCTGCAAAAAGACGGCCGGGTTTTTATCCTTGACGAGGCATACGCCGCTTTTGGCGCGGATTCCGCGGTTCCCTATATCAACGAACACCCGAATTTGCTCACGGTACACACCCTTTCAAAGTCGGCTTCCCTGGCGGGGCTGCGGGTAGGCTTTGCCATCGGCAGCGCGGAACTTATTGAAGGCCTCTGCCGTATCAGGGATTCGTTTAATTCCTACACGCTGGACCGGCTCGCCCTTGCCGGCGCGGCCGCGGCGGTTTGTGATCCCGCTTATTACGACGGTATCAACCGCAGGGTGACGGCAAGCCGTGAGCGGGTTTCCGCAGCGCTGCGGGGACTGGGCTTTGAGCTTCTGCCCTCGGCGGCCAATTTTATTTTTATGAAATATCCGTCCATAAGCGGCGCGGTCTTCTTCAGCGCGTTGCGGGAACGGGGAATATTGGTACGGCATTTCAACAAAGACCGGATTGCCGATTACCTGCGGGTCACTATCGGAACGGATGAGGAAATGGACGCGTTTCTTTCCGCCTGCCGTGAAATTACCGGTAGTTAATTTTTTTCACTTAAGATTTGAGGTTTTAATATTTGAGGTTTTAATAGTGAAAATAATAGACGGCATTGCATTTGATTCGTACTGGAAAAATATCGCGGCGCGGAATGATGACGGGGCGCTTGGGGCGGCGGTGCAAGAAATAATAGCGGCGGTACGGGCCGGGGGGGATGAGGCGGTGCGCCGCTTCGCTTCCCGCTTTGACAAAGGCTGCCCTGAACAATTTGAAGTGTCCCCGTCCGTGGTGAAGAAATCCCTTGACGCGTTACGCGCAAATGATCCCGAATTGACCGCGGCCCTGGAACTGGCGGCAGATCATATCAGCCGTTTTTCGCTGAAACAAAAAGAACAATTTTTTGATTTTGAATACGAGATGGATGACGGCCTTGTTACCGGCCAGCGGGTAATTCCCGTGGAACGGGCGGCAATTTATGTTCCCGCCGGCAGGTTTCCCCTGATTTCCACCGCGCTCATGGGCCTGATCCCCGCCTTCAGCGCCGGGGTGGGGGAACTGATCCTCGCCTCCCCGCCCCTGGAAGACGGCCTCCCTGACCGGCGGATTATGGCCGCCGCCGCTATCGCCGGGGAAATTGCCGGGGCGTCCCCTGGCGGGAAAGCGGTTTCACCGGAGACAGCCGGCAAAAGCCGGCTTCGGGTATTTGCCCTGGGCGGCGCGCAGGCGGTGGCGGCCCTCGCGCTGGGGACGGAAACGGTTCCCAGGGTTGACGTCATCGCCGGGCCGGGAAACAAATACGTGGCCGCCGCGAAGCGTATGCTCTTTGGTGAAGTGGGGATTGATTTTGTCGCCGGCCCCACCGACGTGCTTGTTATTGCCGGCGGCGGCGGGGAAAGCGGCGGCGCGCGGGCCGTAGACTTAATAGCGGCGGACATGCTTGCCCAGGCGGAACATGATCCTGACGCCCGCGCCCGCGCCCTGGTTCCAAACAGGGACATGGCGGAACAAATCGCCGGGGCCGTTGAACGGCGGCTTACCGCCCTGCCTTCCGAAGCGGCCCGCTCTTCGCTTGACTCAGGCGGGCTTATCATCGTTTACGAAAACAGGGAAGAGGCGATACGGATCGCCAACACGATTGCGCCGGAGCACCTTGAACTACAGACCGCCCGCGCCGGGGAATGGATACCCGCTCTTAAAAATTACGGTTCCCTGTTTATCGGCGGCCTTTCCGCGGAAGTCCTGGGGGATTATTCGGCGGGGATCAACCATACCCTGCCCACATCGGGAAGCGCCCGTTTTTCGGGCGGCCTTTCGGTCCGTCATTTTCTCAAAACCCTTACTACCCTCCGCTGCGCCGGCGGCGGCGGTTTTGAAAAAGCCAGGCGGGCGGCGGAACGTATCGCCGCGGCGGAAGGACTCATCTTCCACGTGGAAAGCGCCCGGAGCAGGGCGTTATGAGCATTTCCCCTCCCGTCGGCCCTGTTGAAAACCACCGGGAAAGGGAAAAAGGGATTCTCGTATATCCGGTGTATTCCCGCCGTTCGGGCGGTCTCTCAATAGGGATCAATCTCTTCCCTGATCGGAAACGCTGTTCGTTTGACTGCCCCTACTGCGAAGTTTTTCCGTTTTCGGCAAAGTCTGAATTTTCATCGGAGCGTATGGAAATTGAGCTTCGGGACGCCCTTGCGGAGGCGGCGCTGCGGGGCCTGCCGGTTAGAGACATCTGTTTTTCCGGGAACGGCGAGCCGTCCCTGTCGCCGTATCTGGCCGCGGCCCTGCGCCGTGCCGGCAATGTCCGCGGCGAGATGGTTCCCGGCGCGGAGATCGTGCTTATCACCAACGGAACCGGACTGCTGCAAAAGGCGGTCTTTGACCTGCTTCAAGACGCCGTCTGTTCCCTGCCGCTGAACATTTGGCTCAAGCTGGACGCGGGGACTCCCTTATGGTATCGGCAAATGAACCGCTCCGCCGTTCCCTTTGAGGACCTTACCGCGAAGATAAAGGAGTTCGCCGCCTGCACGCCGGTGATTATCCAGACGATGCTTTGCAGCGTGGACGGTAAAGCCCCGCCGCCTGAGGAGGGGCAAGCCTGGGAATCGCTGCTGGCGGAATTGGCTGTCCGCGCGAAAAACGGTAAGGCCGGCATCCGCAAGGTGCAGGTTTACAGCAAGGCCCGGCCTGCGCCGGAAGATCCGAAGGCGCAGGCTCTTCCCGTCGCGTATCTTGAATCCAGAGCCGCGGCACTCCGCCTCGCCCTTGCCGGAGCCTCCGCGCCGGTCCCGGTGGAAGTGTACCAATAGCGCCCGGCAGGCGGGCGCGGGCCGTCACGGTTCCCTCACCCGGAAAAAGTAAATGACGTTGCCCTGTCTTCAACCGATAGCAAATTATCCCCTATTCCTTTACACTGCTAAACGGAGGCGTTTATGCAGCATTTTACTCCCCCCAAGGTGGACAAGTTTTTAAGCCCGGCAAAGCTGGGCCTGGCCGCCCTGGGAATCGTGCTGGTGATCCTTTTGGGGACCAGCGTATACATTGTGGACCAGGCCGAAGAGGCGGTGGTCACCCGCTTCGGCAAATATCTCGGTATAAAGGGGCCGGGCCTGCAGTTCAAGCTGCCCTTAGGCATTGACCGGAACTATACGATAAATGTAAAGGCCGTGCGGACCGAGCAGTTCGGCTTCCGCACCCTGCAAAGCGGAATCTCCTCAACCTATTCGGGGGAGAGCAATGAGGCGACCATGCTCACCGGCGACCTTAACATCGTGGATGTGGAGTGGATCATCCAGTACCGTATAACGGACTCCAAAGCCTGGGTCTTTAACGTGATGGAGCGGGAGCGGACCATTCGGGACGTGTCCCGCTCAGTGATCAACATGCTCGTGGGCGACCGGGCGATTATGGACATCATGAGTCCGGAACGGGCCGCCATTGAACTTGCCGGGACGGACCTTATGAACGAAACGTTCAGGAGCTACGGCCTGGGGATCAATGTAATGGCGGTGAAGCTCCAGAACATTGACCCGCCCTCGGGGGTGCAGGAAGCGTTTGACGACGTGAACATGGCCATCCAGGACATGAACCGCCTGATCAACGAAGGCCAGCAGGTCTACAACGAGGAAATTCCCAGAGCCAAGGGAGAGGCGGAGCGGGTGGTACAGATCGCCCAGGGCTATGCGACGGAGCGGGTGAACCGGGCAAACGGCGATGTCGCCCGCTTCAACTCGGTCTATGACGAATACCGCCGCGCCCCGGAAGTTACGCGGCAACGGCTCTACTACGAGATGGTTGAGGAAGTGTTCAGGGACGCGGACGGCACGGTGATCATCGACCGCAGCCTGGACAATTTCCTGCCCATGATGAACCTCGGCGGGGCGCGCTCCGGCGCTCAGGGAGGGACGAGATAAATGAAAAAAACAATCACTGTCATTATTGTCATCGCGGTAATTATCATCGGCGTTATGGTGGCCGGTCCCTTCTACGCGATTGAGGAAGGGGAACAGGCGGTAATCGTCCGGATGGGTCGGCTGGTAGACGTCATTACCGAAGCGGGCCTGCATGTCAGGATTCCGTTTATCGACGAAGTGATTCGTTACCCGAAACGGATCATGGCCTGGGACGGGGAGCAGACGAGCATACCCACCAAAGAAAAGCAATACATCTGGGTAGACATTACCGCCCGCTGGCGCATCGCCGATCCGAAAAAATTCTACGAGTCCATTGCCACCATTGACGCCGCCTATTCCAAGCTGGGCGAAGTAATTGATTCGGAAGTAAAAACCGTAACCGCGGAAAATTACTTTCGGGAATCGGTGCGAAACTCCAACATCATCATGGAACGGGCCGGCGCGGTGGACACTTTCGGTATCGGGGAAGAAATCGATCCCAGCCTGATCCAGTCCTCGATACAGCCCGACACGAGCTACGAACCCATTGAAAAGGGCCGGCGCAGGCTTGCCGCGGAGATACTCGACCGTTCCCGGCGTATGGTCCCCGAATACGGCATTGAGCTTATCGACGTAGTCACCAGGCAGATACGCTATTCCGACGAGCTTACCCCCAGCGTCTACGCGCGGATGATCAAGGAACGCAACCAGATCGCCCAGGCGATCCGCTCCGAAGGCGAAGGCCGGAAAGCGGCCCTCCTGGGACGGATGGACAACGAGCGCATGACCATCCGGTCCGCCGCCTACAACCGCTCCGAGGCCATCAGGGGCGCCGCCGATGCGGAAGCCTCCCGGATTTACGCCGACGCCTACAACCGGGACCGCGGTTTCTTCGATTTCTGGCGGGCGGTGGAATCCTACCGCACAACCCTGCCGAAGTTCGACAAAACTCTTTCGACGGATATGGAATATTTCCGTTATCTGTACTCGTCCAGATAGGAGGAGAAAAATAAAACCACGAAGAACACAAAGTAAAGAAAGAAAAGGGATGTCTCCCCCTGCCCCGCACTTCGCCGCGGGGCGCCCCCCTTTGCGGGGGCAAACAATAATTCACTTTTTGCCCCCGCAAGCTGCTTTAGCGGCAAGCGGCCCCATAATTGATGAGCGGGCGAATTTTTAATTTTGAAATTGACGGCGAGCCGGTTTTGGGCTTTGACACCGGCCTTGATCCGCGGGCTTTTGCGCAGGCGAAACTTGCCCTGTTTCTAAACGAGCCGGGCCTGATTGCGCCTCCCGGCGGCGCGCCCGTTGAAACATGGAAGGCTTCGGGGGTGATTGAACGCGCCGGTGAAGACGGCGGGCGCGGTCCCGCGATGGTAATCCATGGACCGCATTTCCGGGGAGAGCGGCTTGATCTCCTTGTCAACGACAGCGCCCGGCAAAACGAGGCGCTGGCGGCGGTAGTCCGCTGGATTGAGGCGCGGACCTCCCTCGGTGAGCGGCAGGTATCCGGCCGGCCCTGTGCCGCGCTGGTTTCTTCCGGCGACTCTTGCCCGCCGGGAACGGTGTTTTTCGCGCCGGAGAATCTCGCCCTGCGCTGCGTGCGGGCCGAAGGGCCGGACGCCCTTATACAAGGCGGCGAATGGTATGTCCACCCGGATCTTTCAGGAACCGCGGCGGCGGCCTTTACCGCCGCCGCCATGCTCTACCGGGTCTTTGCCGGAACCGCGCCCTTTGCCGCGCGGGAAGAACTCACCCTGCGCCAGGACATGCGCGAGCTTAATTTTCTCCCCGTCCGCCTTGCCGCCCCCGGCCTGAACGAAAAACCCGCCGGCCTGATTCAAAAAGCCCTCAGCGGCGGGGCAAAGACGGAGGGCGCAAAAAGCGGCCTCCAAAGCGGGGCCGCTCTCCTCAGCCAATTCCTCGAAATCCTAAAACCCGCCGCCGCTCCTGACGCCGCTTCCTTTTTCCATCCCCTTTCCGAAGCGGAACGCCTGCGGCTCACAAAGGAAAAAGAACAGTTCCTGAAAAAAAAGAACCTGGCGGTAAAAACCAGGCGTTTTGTTATACGCAACACCGCCATCATAACCGGAGCCGTCGCGGCGATCCTCATTGCCCTGCTTGCCGCCCGGAGCATGGTCAAAAGCCGGGGCGAAGGACCGGATACCAGCGGCATGGATTCCGCCCGGGTTGTGCAGAGCTATTACGACGCTTTCGGCGGACTGGATCATCAACTGATGGAAGCCTGCGTAACCAAAGGGGCCGGAAAACGCGACATAGAAATGGTGGTCAATCTTTTTGTGATAAGCAGAGTCAGGCAGGCCTATGAAACGGGAGCCGCGCCCCCGATCGTTTCCGCGGCGGAGTGGCTGGAAACAGGCGCGGGACCGCTTGATTCACAGGTCTTCGGCGTTACGGATTTGGAAATTAAGCTTCTCTCCGGCAATGAAACAACGGACGAAGTCCGCTACCGCGCCGTCTACACCCTCTGGCTGCCCTTCAGTCAGCAGGAAGAGGAAGAAAGCGCCGATGCCGCGCGCGGAGACCCGGCGGCGGAAACAGGCCGCCAGCCCCGGGGCGTTCACTACACCGATGAACTTACCCTTGTCAGAAAGCGGGGAAACTGGCGTATCGCCGAAATAAGCCGCGTGTATTAATGAATCTTGTGAGTCGCGGATTTTGGGCGGCTTTATTCGCAATTGTTATCAGATGGTATTGATGAACTGGAGCAAAGTAAATGTTTTTGCGACAATAATAACACGTGTAGTAGACAAAGTATTTATATTATATTATATTATATGTAATTCTAACTTAAGGAGCAATAATGCCTAAATCAATTCAATCTCCCGGAACCGTTCTTAAATTATTTTTGCGCGGTTACAACTTAAACCCTACGAGTCTTGCGAGGGAACTCAAATTAAGTCAGGCCACGGTCAGGCTTTTAACGCTTGATAAAACAAAAATTTCCGTGCGCGTAGCCCTCCTGCTTGCCAAATTTTTCGACATGAAACCCCAATACTGGCTGGATCTTCAAAACAACTACGATTTATCCCTTGCCGCCGACAACAAAAAACTTGCCGCGCTTTTAAATTCCATTCCCAAGGCCAAAAAGCCGGCTGCCGCTCAAAAAGGCGCGCCCGTAAAGGAAGCGGCAAAAGCGAAAGCCCCCGCAAAAAAAGGCGTCAAAGCCAATGCCGCTCCGAAAGCTCCCGCAAAAAAAGGCGCCAAAGCCAATGCCGCTCCGAAAGCCCCCGCAAAAAAGGGCGTCAAAGCCGATGCCGCTCCGAAAGTCCCCGGAGACAAAAAAGAGTCGCAAGAGTAAAATCGCGGTTATTTGGGCTTGTTCCAAAACTGAAGTTTTGGAACAGCCTTATTCGCGTCTGGTTTAATACCGCGCGGCTTGCCGCGCGGAGGCTCATCATAGCGCCGTGCTTAATTAAAAAGACTTCCCTGCCCATCCGTGGTTTTTCGGGGTTTGGATTTTTTGGCGGATTTATTCGGGGTTGCGGGCCCGGCGATCTTTCCCGGATCGGCAAGCAGCGCCAAAAACTGTTCCTCATCAATTATCGGTATTCCCAATTGACGGGCTTTTTGATTTTTTGTTGAACCTGAGCCGGGGTCGTTGGTTACGAGGTACGAAAGGTCCTTTACCACCGATGATTTTGCCGACGCTCCCAGGGCCTTGATCTTTTCTTCGGCCTGGCCCCGCTTCATTGAGGAAAGTTCTCCGGTAAAACAGAACGAAAGTCCCCGCAGGAGCCGGGCGTCTTCCGGCGGCGGCGGAGCGATGCTGATAATGCCCGTGGCGAGTACCGCGTCCATCTCCGACGCGATCTCCTTAAGGCCCTCGACAATTACCGCAGCGGTAATTTCCCCCAAACCGTAGACTTCCGCAAGCTCTGCCGCGGCCGCGGACTTAAGTTTTTTCAGTGTATTAAAGCCGGCGGCGGCTACTTTTTCCATCGTGGTTTCCGCGACACCCTCAAGATCAAAGCCGGCAATGAACACGGCCAGAGGAAGCTCACGGCGGCTCTGAATGTGGCGGACCACTTTAGTCGCGGAAAGTTCCCCCATCCGCTCGTATTCGGCAAGTTCCTCCACAGTGATCGTGTAAAGCTCGTGTATCCGCCGCACCCGCCCCTTGTCAAAGAGCTGGCGGATCAGTTTTTCTCCCAGTTCGCGGATATCCAGCGCCGAAATCCATTTTTCAAGCCGGTGGAGCAGCCGTTTGGGACAGGCGGGATTGGGACAGTAAAGGCGGGTTCCGCCGTCCACAAGGTCAGCCCCGCAGACGGCGCAGCGGACGGGGAATTCGATCTCCTGTTCACCGGCGGCAGGGGCCGGCAAGGCTCCCGCCGGGGCAAGGCCCTCGATTTTGGGTATAATCTCCCCCCGCTTGACCACCGAAACCGCTGAGCCGATTTTAAGCCCCATGGCGCGGATCATATCGGGGTTGTTGAGGTTGGCCCGCTGCACCGTGGTCCCCGCCAGGCGCACCGGGTCCACTATGCCGATGGGGGTATAGGTGGCCCCCGACTCGCTCCACTCCACCAAGCGGAGTATGCTGAACGCGGTTTCCAGTTCAAACTTAAAGGCAATCTGTTTTTCCGGCCTGGCCCGGCGGAGGTCGGCCATGTCGGTACTGGTATCCTTTACCACAAGGCCGTCAATGTCAAAAGGAAGCGTATCCCGCGCGGCCGCCACATCGTCCCGGTAGGCGATAATAGCATCGGCATCGCTGAAAGTCTTGCTTGGCGCAGTCTCAAAACCCCGCCCGGAGAGCCATTCGATTTTTCGCGGTTCATCCTGAAAATAAGAGTCGTCCCCATGTGCCGCGGCGTCGTAGGCAATAAGGCGGAGGTCCTCGCAGCCGGCGCCGTCCTTGCGGCGCATGATCCCGTTGGCGGCGTTCCGGCAGTTTGCCTTGGACGCGTATTTTTCCCGCCACACATCGCGGGTCATCACCACCTCTCCCCGCACCCCGCCGCTAAAGGGGATGTCAAGGCAGGCCGGCACTCCAATCATGCGTCTGGCGTTGGCGGTAATTTCGTCACCGGTAATTCCGTCGCCCCGGGTAATGGCCCGGATCAAAACACCCTTTTCGTACTGCAATTCAAGGCTTGCCCCGTCAAGTTTGTACTGGACCAGCATTGTTTCCAGCCCGGTTTTGAGCGCCCATGCGCGAAATTCTTCGGCGTTGGACGCCTTTTCCTGGCTGCCCATGGGGATCAGGTGTTTCGCTTTGGGAAACCCGTCCACGCCGGGAACGCCCCCGCCTGAAGCGCCGCTCCCTTTCCCTACTTTTTTCAAAACAGGGTTATTCGGATCAATACTTTTTAATTCGTCCCAGAGCAGATCAAATTCTCCGTCGGAGATTTCCGCTTCCCCGTCGTAATAGGATTTCTGGTATTTCCGTATAAGCCGCGCAAGGGCCGCGGCGCGTTCTTTGGCGTTGGTCATATTTTGTATCCCCATGTAGTCTATCAGCCCTCCTTCACAAAAAACAACTCCTTCACCACATGATTTTTCGCCAGTCCTTTCTGTTCAAATTTGGTTTTGGGCCGCCAATCCAGAGGCGGGGCAAAGTCCTGATAAGCGTTAACCAGTCCGGCGGTGGCGTTTAATTCCGTCAGGGCCCAATTGCCGTAATCCTCCCAGTCCGTGACCATATACAGACAGCCGCCCGGCGCGAGTCCTTCGGCGAGGGTTTCCGTAAAGGGCCGCTTGACCAGCCGCCGCTTGTGGTGCCGTTTTTTGGGCCAGGGATCGGGGAAAAAGATATGCAGCGCTTCCAGGGACAGCGGGGGGATCATCCGCTGGAAAACCTCTACCGCGTCATGCTCGATAATTCTGATATTGGAAAGGGAACGTTTTTCAATTTCCCAGAGAAGCCGCCCTATACCGGGACGGTGTACCTCAAGCCCCAGATAATTTTTATCCGGATTGGCGGCGGCGATGATCGCCGTGGCTATTCCCATGCCGAAACCGATTTCAACGGTAAGCGGATTGTCATTGCCGAACAGGCCGGTGAAATCCGCCGGGGCGGGAGCGAAAGGGACGATAAATTGTTCCGCCAGGGAATCATACGAGCGCTGCTGCGCGGCGGTGGCCCGTCCCGTCCTGAGCACATAACTTTTAATCTGACGGAAAGCGCTTTGCGTACTGGCGCGGGAAGGCCCCTGTTCAGCGGAGGGAGACGGCATCGGTAAAAGCTGATGTAAAGTACTGGGGATCTTCCGCCCAGAGCGCGGCAATTCTTGCGTTTGAGGGGAAATTCAGATTTGAGAGAGAACCGGAAAGGGCGGAAAGGTTTACGGTGGAAACATAGTTCCCCTCGGCATCATAACAGACCAGGCGGTTTTCAGGATAGGCGGAAGTGACCGTGTACTGGTCTTCATTTATTTCCAGGGCGGGAAACGGAAAACGGGGACTTTCCGGCGTGTCAAAGGCGAAGAGCCGCTCTGACTTTTCACCGCCCTTGTTTACCAGGACCGCCCGGTACTGCCCCCGCGGCAGTATCCCGTCTCCGGCGGCGGCAATGCCCCTGCTGCCGATCCATGTCCGCCCGTCCTGGGTAACGCTGACCCAGTCGTTACTCTTGAAAAGCCAGCGGAGCTGTTCCCGATCATGGTACAGATACAGCTCGTCAAGGTTTTCAATCCCGTCTTCGTCGTTGGGAATGATAAAAAAAGAAAACCGCTCCAGCGGCCCCGCCTCGGCCTGGTAGTACACCAGTTCCATAAAGCCGTAGGATATTTTCGGCTCCGTCCGGTTGCAGGAACAAAAAAAACCGGCCAGACATAAAAAAGCGAAAGCCGCTTCCCGCGTGTATTTTTTCCGCATATTTTCACACCCTGAAGGACGGGGTATGTACCCGGCCTTCCAATCAAACTATAAGCCAAAGCCGCGCCTCTGTCCAGATAAGGGAAAGGGCAGGACTGTCGCATGTACTTCCGGTTGCGGAGCAATCACCAAAATTAAAAAAATTGCCGCAAAGGCGAATGAGCCTCCGCAGGGCGGGGTATAACGACTGCCCGGTTTTTCATCAATATGGCGCAGCAAAACGCGGGCTTTGCTTATATTGAGGCTGTTCCAAAACCGTGCGCATTAGCGCACAGTCAATTAGTTTTGGAACAGGCTCATTTTTTCTGTCTTTTTTCCCGGCATTCTTTTCCGGTAAGCAGGTACTCGACCGTAACGTCCAGGGCTTTTGCAATATAATACGCGTCATACACAGAGGGAAAGATATCTTTATATATCCATCCGCGAAAAGTATTGTAGGATATACCGATGGCTTTTGCGATTGCCCTCTGAGTGGTTTTATTCTTTTTTTTCTGGAACCTTACACGGCTCCAAAAATCTCTTACGTCCATATTTTGGGTAAAAATTCAAACTGCTCTCAACTGAGCATTTTTAATTCAAAAATGCTCAGTTGAGACACAATCTATCTCCGGTAACAAATATACCAATACCGGCGGAAAAAGGAAAGAAAAATCG
>JAISYA010000090.1 GCA_031270205.1 Treponema sp. | reverse complement strand
GCACGGTTTTGGACCAGGCTCTTGCAGTTTTTCAGGCTAAAGCCTTACAAAACTGCGTTTTTTAAAGGTTGCTGTTCCAAAACTGAAGTTTTGGAACAGTCAAATGAGCGCGTCCGCTGCGGGGTACAGGCCTGGCATGTCCCACTCTTTGGGGATTTTGGCGGGTATACCGCGGGAATCCACGAAAGCCCAGGTAACCTTGGCTGCAGCCAGCAAATCCTCACCCCGCCGTATTTCCTGGGTCAACACCCCGCTGACCGCCCCTTTCTTGAGCGGCCAGGTTTTGATTATCAGCGTATCATCGACCAGCGCCGGTTTTTTGTAGTCAATTTCAATCCGGGCCACATAGACCCCGTAGCCTGACTTGATCGCCAGGGGATAGTCAAAGCCAATATCCTTTAAGTATTCGTAGCGGGCGAATTCCAGATAGTTAAGGTAGTTGGCGTTATTTACATGCTCATAGCTGTCACACTCGTAGGTTCTAACCCGCAGTGAACATTCACTTGTCAATGGCGTCTCCTTTCACCCCATCATATCCATTTCAGGGACTTATTCGCAAGTCTGGTTTCATGCTATAATAAATCATGTTTACATTTTGTCCTTCGTGCCGGTCGGAAAAAATCATTTTTGAAAGGGGCAAGGTGTCCCGCTGTCCCGATTGCGGCTTTACCTATTACCACAACACCGCCGCCGCTGTCAGTTGTCTTATCAGCGTGCCGGAGGACGACGGGGAACGGATCATGTTTCTTGTCCGGGGCAAGAAACCCGCAAAGGGCAAGCTGGACCTGCCCGGCGGCTTTGTGGACAACGGCGAGGGCGCGCTTGAGGGCCTCTGCCGGGAACTCCGGGAAGAACTCAACTGGACTCCGCCCATTCCCCCGGGCGCGTCTCCGGCCCGGGTATTCAATTTCTTCGCGTCCTTCCCCAATGTGTACCCCTACAAGAATGTCGTCTACCACACCTGCGATTTGTTTTTTTCCCTCTCCGCGCCGGGCCTGCGTGAACAGGACCTGCGCCTGGAGCAGGCGGAAGTCTCCGGCGTCCGCTTTATAAAACCCGCGGAAATTGACTTTGACGAAGTGGCCTTTGATTCCGTCCGCCGCGCGTTGCGGGCTTTTTTGGAGGCTAATGCTATATCGCTGGTGTAATGACGCTCCCTGAAGGGCGAGGTTACCCGGCCTTCCAATCAAGGCGCCGGCCGAATGTCCGCGCCCTTCAGCTGTTCCGTACAATCCTGCGGACAATCTCCGCGGAGTGGCGGGAGGCGACGGGCAGGAACTCGACGGATGTAACCGGCGATTCGACGCCGGCGATGTCGGAGAGGGCGCGGATAACCAGCGCGGGGACGGAAAAGAGGCGGCAGCAATGGGCAATGGCCGCGCCTTCCATCTCTACCGCGGCGACGCCGGGAAAAAGGCGGCGCACCGCGGCGATGCGTTCCGGCTCGTGCATGAACACATCCGCGGAACCGATGAGGCCGCGGCGGTGGTTGAAGCCGGCGGGCAGGACCTGTTCCCGTTTGAGTTCGTCCACCGCCTGTTCCGCCCGAAGGATAAGCGCCTCGTCCACGGGAAAAATCTGGGGCTGGCCGGGAAGCTGGCCCGGCGCGTAATTGAAGGCGGTTACATCCACGTCGTGGTACACAAGGCCCGTGGAGATGATCGCGTCGCCGAAGCGCAGCGCCGGATCAATGCCCCCGGCGGAACCGGTGTTGACGACAAAATCCGGCCCGCAGGCGTGGATCAACATGGCGCAGCCAACGGCCGCGCTCACCTTGCCAATGCCGCAGCGCAAAAGGACCACGCGCTTTCCTTCCAGTTCCCCCGTGTATAATGTAAATCCCCCGATGTCGATACTTTCGCTTTTCCCTATGGCCTCCCGCAGGAGCTGGACCTCGTCTTCCATGGCCCCGATAATGCCGATAATGCCGCTCACGCCGGTTCTCCCTCGCATGGTTTCTTGGAAGCGAAGTTCGGCTCCCAAACAGTGCTGCGATTCCTCCCCCGCCTCTTTGAAAGATACAGGGCCGTGTCGGCGCGGCGGATAATCTCCGTAGAGTCCCCGGCGCTGCCCTGCTCAAAAGTGTAAATGCCCAGGCTGATCGTAACCTTGGGCAGGGGGGTATCCCAGGGGACCTGCATGGCGGCGGCGTTCTCCCGCAGCCGTTCCGCCACCGACCAGGCGGTATGGGTGTCGGTTTGGGGCAGCAACACGGTGAATTCCTCGCCGCCGAAGCGGGAGGGGATGTCGTCATTCCTGACGCCCTGCTTGATCACCATGGCGAGTTTTTCCAGCACCACGTCGCCGGCAAGATGACCATAGGTATCGTTGAAGTGTTTGAATTTATCCACGTCCATCACAATAATCGAAGACGGGTGGTTGGTACGCTTGATACGGGCAACTTCCTCGTTGAGGCGCGTCATAAAAAAACCGTGGTTGTACAGGCCCGTTTTCACGTCACGCAGGGAATGTTCATAATGCAGATGGTTCTTGATCGCCTGGGACACAAAGGACATAAGCTGCTGCAAAAAGATCAGTTCTTCGGGAGAATAATCGTTTTCCAGTAATTTGCGGCCCACCAGGATGATCCCGTACAGTCCGAAGGGGCCGAGTATGGGGATGACAATTTCAGGGTGCACTTTCTGAAAGGGTTTGATGGCCTCCTCATTATCCAGCTCAAAGGCCAGCAGATCGAAATTGATCGGCCTCGAAAATTGAAGAAAGAAAGGTTCAAAGGCGGCGATGCTGTCTATGTGGAGATCAATATCTACCGGCTTATAGTTCTTGTACGATTTAATGGTGATGTCCGCCCGGTTTTGAATGGGCTTCCAGAGAAAGGCGATAAACGAAGGAAGAAAATGATCGGAAATCTGGTAGACCGTGGCATCCATTATTTCGTCAATACTGGTACGGTTAAGAATATCCAGGCCGCGGGAGAGCAGGCTCTTGTAAGAGTTAATCTCGCGGCTCAGACTCTCAATAACCTGGAACACACCGATCTCCTGAAGAAACGCGTAATTCTCCGCCACGCGGGGGCTTGCGAGGAATTTCCGCTCAAATTCTTCTTTGTCGCGATTCAACTCTTTCAATTCTTCCATTTCTTTCATCTGGAGCGCTTCAGGTTACCGAAAAACAGTCGCCGACGGATCGGCGCCATTCTGAACGGTTATCCTTGTTCTCCCATTCGAAAATTTTTGTTATAACAAAATCCCTGGTGTCAGGAGGATTATTATAGTGAATAATACCGAAGCGGCCACCGCCGATATAGCTGATTACATCTCCGCTTTTCAGAGTTTCCCCCTCGCTGATTCGGGCAATCACGCAGTCAAAGTGGACCGGCTCTCCCGATACCTTGTCGGCAACGGCGGCGGCAATGTCATTGATGGGCTTCCCGCACCAGGGGCAGTTCGGCGCGGGCAGCGGTTTGGAAGCGGGAACCGGAGGCGTCCAGCGGGGGCGCTCGTAAAAACCGCCCCGCTTTTTTTCAAGTTTGCCCTCGTTCACGGACGAAAGCTCCGCCGCGTCTTTACCCTCGCGGGCATTTGCATGCCGCGCCTCCCGGGCGGATTCCCGTCCCCCGCGTCTTGAAAAACGCCGCCTTCCCCGGTTATCCCCGCTTTTTCCACCGCCCATCGTACTTCTTCTCCTTAAAGGTATCCAGCAGCTCGTTGCTCAACACCTGAGCTATTCGCTGGATCGCCTCGCGCAGGTAATCCTCATCATTTATGCGATTCCGCAGTTGTTCTAATTGTGTGGAACTCATCGACTGTTCCAACATCATACACGCTCCATAAAAGCCGACGCAAGATGGGTAACCGCCTCTTTGCCGATAAAAACCACGTCAAAACGAACAGCCTTCCCATTATATTTTCGATGGCTGGAAAGAAAATACTTAGCGGTTTCGATGATCCGGCGCTGTTTTCCGCTGTTCAGCCCGTATCGCAGGTTCTCGATGCCGTAGGCGGACCAGGCTTTTACCTCCACAAATACCAGCGTTTCCCCGTCCATGGCGACAATGTCCACCTCTCCCCGCGGGGAACGGACATTTCTCGCGATTATGCCCAGGCCCGCCGCTTCCAGCGTCAGCGCCGCCCGCTCTTCCCCCTTCCGGCCCAGGCCGGTTGTACCGGCAGTTTGTTGCGCTTCGCGCATTATAACCTCCAAAAATCGCCTTCAGGCGATTTGGTACCCTGCAAACCGCGGGCCCCTTGTTTTGCGTTTTTCCCGAAAGATTGCAAAAAAATCCACCAGTACAACCGGCCGCTAGTTTTTTCCGGCAAGGTCTTTGGGATCCACCGCTTTTGAGATAAAAAGAGTCTTGTCGGTTTTCAAATCGATAATATCCCCCTCGTCGGGCTTGAAAATTCGGCCGAATTCGCTGATTAACAGATGAATTTTCGGCCTGAGCGGGGCGTCCGCGTGGACCTCGACGACCCGGGCAAGGGCGGAGTTGTTGAGAAGCACAATGGAGCCGATGGGATAAATCCCCATGGTTTTGATAAAAACCCTGAGCATACCGGGGTCAAAGCGCCGGGAATTGTCCGCGAGGAGGTTTTTCATCGCCTGGTAGCCCACCATGGAATTCCGGTAGGGTTTCTGGCTTACCATAGCCTCAAAAGCGTCCGCCACGGAGACAATCCTGGCGCCCAAAACGATCTTGGTCCCGCCGGTCCGGTGGGGATAACCGGCGCCGTCCCAGCGCTCGTGGTGCTGCAACACGATAAAGCCCACCTCTTTCGGGTAGGAGAGTTCCTGGGTTACGATTTTGTGCGCGACCAGCGGATGGGCGGCGATCCGCTGCCGCTCCGCGTCCGAAAGGCTCCCCTTCTTGTTGAGTATACTCCGGGGCAGCCGGAGCATTCCCACATCGTGGAGCAAAGCCCCGGTGGCGATCTGCAAAACCCGGTGGTTGATCAGCTTAAGTTCCAGGGCGATAAGGATCGAAAGAATCGCGGTATTAATCGAACTTTTTGCCAGGCCGCGGCCTTTTACTTCCCCGCCGAGGATATACCCGATAAAACTGTCCCGCTTGTCCCTGACTTCCTGGAGCAGTTGTGAGGTGATATAGTCGATGGAGCGGGCCTCAATCCCCGCTCCGCCGGCAATGCCGACAAAAACCGTGTCCAGCCGCTCAATAAGGCCCATGTAGCTCCGGTACGGGCCTCTGTTTTCCTGCACTTCGGCCAGGGATAATTGGTTGAGGCCGGTATTTTTCGGGGCGGCGTTTTTATCGGTTTCGGTTTGAATTTCGCCTTCGGTTTCAACCGTAAAAACGCCCCAGCCGTAGAGCTGGTCGATGTCCTTTTTCCGCAGGGGAATCCCCGCCGGCACGAGGAGATTATCGGCGTCAATATATACCGGCGCGGTAAAAGCGATACCCGGCTTTAAGGTCTTTACATCAATGGTATGCGTCATTTATCTTTGTTCCTTGGCCAATACGAAAGCCAGTATTTGGGCCGCCGCTTCCCAGCACCACACCGGAATGAGTTCCCCCGGCTGCGGGCCGGAGTCCAGCAGGGCCGCCAGCGCGGGGGCCTCGACTACCGCCACGCCGGCCTGTTCCGCGGCCGCGATAATCCGCTCCGCCGTCCGGTCCCTGCCCGCTGCAAGCAAACGGGGCGCGGGATCTTCCGGCGCATACGCGATAGCGGCAGCGATCTTCTTCTCCATGTTACACCGCTTCATTTATGGAACGCAATACCGTATATCCGTTATTTTCCGTGAGGGGAAAAGATTCCGCGCAATTTTCAACGGAAACGGATTCCGGCGGAAGCCCCATAAACGCCGCCAGTTCCCCGGCCAGCGATTGCGGGGTTTTGGCGGCGGCCGGCGGCCAGAATCGCGCCCGCAGGCGGGTCTGGTGTTCCGGTTCCCGCTCCATGCTAAAAGACCAGCGGCGCTCCGGCCCCGTCCCGGCGGGCCCGGCGGCTATTTCAAGAATCAGATGAGCGGCAGCGCGGCCGCGGGCGCCATCGGCGTCAAGCAGTATTCTGAGGGAAAGGCGGTACAGCAGCCCCTGTTCGACAAAACTCAACGGAAGCACAATCCAGCGCCGGCCGTTTTTCCCGGGAAGCCGGTTGAGCAGGTTGAGGACGGGATTACAGGCGGCGGATTCAAGCAGGCGTTCGGTAAGGTCTAAAGCGGCGGCCGGAGCGCCTTCAAAATCCCCGTCGTCCGTACGGCGGCCGTCCCCGCCGGCGTTTTGGCCGGACGCGCCCTCTCCGCCGTCATGTTCCCCGCCCTGTCCATCCGGGTCTATTGCCGAGGCGTACTCCGCAAGACCCGCCCGGCTAAGCTCCGCCCCCTTGTCCGCCGCCGCTATCGCCGCCAGCGACAACGCCTCCCGGTTTCCGGAAAACTCCGCCTCGGCGCGCGGCCCCGCCGGCGCCTTTCCCGCCTCCCGCCCTGCCCGCGGCGCTTTTTCCGTCAGGCGCACCTCCCGGCGGACCCTCGCCAGAAAATCCCGCTCCAGGGGCAGTGAGAAAAACCGGGCAAACGAAACAATAGAGCCTGACAGCCGGTCCGCCGGCAGCCCCAGGGATTTGAGGAGGGCGGCGGGGGAACACGGCCCAGGCGGGGACAAACGCGCGGCCGCCGTTTTCGCGGCGGAAGCGGCAGGCGCGGCCTGAGCCTGGGACCCGGAATGGTATGGTTCGGGAATTCCCCGGAGCGGGATTATTTTCATGATAGAGATAGTACGATGAAACGGAAAAAAGGGGAACCGGCGCGGGCGGGAAGCATTACAGAGTGAAGCATGAAGCATAAAGCATGATGTCCGAGCAGGGCATCGGCGTTTACGTTCAACCAGGAGATGTAAACCCGCGAAAGACAGTGAGCGGCTCACAAAAGACAGTGAGCGGCTCACAAAAGACGGGAAGCCACTCGCAACAGATGGGGAGCCGCACGCAACAGACGGCTCTCCCCGGCGCGTGAATGCCGGGAGCCGGCAGGACCGCGTCTTTCGTATAGCGCGGCAAACCGCTGGACAAAGAAACATAAATGGCTTATGTATGTATATCACTATATTTCAGGCAAAAGGAGTGTACAATGCCCCACAATAAGGACTACGTCCCCTACCGGGACGCGGATTTTAATGGTACGAGAACCTCAAAATCTACGTGTATGGTAAAACCAGCGGTCCGTTCTGTCTGCGGCGTCCGCAACCGCAACCGGAATTCCTGAAGCGGCCCGTAGCTCGACCGTTGTCGTTTTTTTCGTATTCGTGTACACTATCAAATGGGCGGTATATACGAAAGGGTTCGTATATACCGTAGTTATGCGAAATGTCCGCCAAATTTTTTGACAAGTTTTGTGGAAATATTTGAAAAATTGTTGACAAAATAATTTTTGAATGATATTATAAAATCAACGGAGGAATGTATGGCTGATGTTTTGGATTATAAGAAGGAATATAAAGAATTGTATT
>JAISYA010000035.1 GCA_031270205.1 Treponema sp. | reverse complement strand
CTACCAGAAAATATACTTACAGAAATTATTATCGACAAACATACGATGATTGTATTCAGATGATTTTTCATAAAAATTCTCCTTTATATATAATAATGCAGTAAAATTTATTTGTCAATGCCTTTTTTGCCGAAAATTTGGTTCTTATATCGCATAACAAACAATAAACGCCCAATTACATAACCCGCCGTCTTGCAGGGTATCAAGATTCGGCCATGGAAAAGACGATGCGCATCGCGCATTTCCGCGGCGATAATTCCGTCGTTTCCGGCTGCGGAGACTGGGCGCCCGTACTAACAAAGAATAGTTTGGTTGCATAGGAAGTACGCCAGGGTATTGGCGGTTTTTTTCAAAAAACATACCGGCGGAGGCTTGACAGAAAAACAAAAAACTTTTATAGATAGCTGTATGCAAAGGGTACAAGGCAGTAATAAATTCCACCCTCTTTCTCCACGTCTGTAAGCAGTTTTTCCCTTTTATCAATAAAATACCCTGCGGCAGGGCCGCGGGATATGGGAAGCTCCCCGCAAATCATGCTTTCAGTCTCTTCCACACGGACTGTTCCATGAAAATGTATTAGGAAGGTTGTATCATGGGTATTGACATGGCGGCAAACATTACCTTTGTCCTTAACGGCGAAGATTGCGTTTGCACTGTCGATGCTTCCATGCGCCTTATCGACCTGTTACGGGACGGCTGCGGCATAAAAAGTGTGCGCGAGGGCTGCGGCGCCGGTGAATGCGGCGCGTGTACGGTGCTGCTGGAGGGCGCCCCGGTGTGTTCGTGTTTAGTACCCGCCGTTCAGGCGCGGGGCCGCACTGTTACGACCATTGAGGGGCTGGAACAGGACGGCAAACTTGATGCGCTCCAGCAGGCGTTTATTGATAACGACGCCGCGCAGTGCGGTTTTTGTACACCCGGTATGATACTCACCGCCAAGGCGCTGCTTGCCAAAAACCCGCATCCAACTGATGCCGATATACGCACCGCCATTGCCGGTAATATTTGCCGCTGTACCGGATATATCCCGATTATCAAAGCGATTCAAACCGCTGCCCGGGGCGGGGAGTAGATATGAACGCCCTGTACACGCCTGAATCGTTGTCCGGCCTGCTTGCCCTGCTGGCCGAACATGCCGGCGGGTGTGTCCTTGTGGCGGGCGGCACCGATGTACTGGCAAAGCGCAGCCGCAGTATTACTGCGGATCATCAGACAAATCCTTCCATAATAGACCTCTCCCGGGTGGACGAAATGCGCGGTATCGCCTTGCGTGATGATACGCTCCGCATCGGGGCGCTGGAAACCATGACGGCGATTTCGGAAAACGCACTGGTAATGAAGTACGCGGCGTGTCTCGCGGCGGCGGCGGAGCGCATTGGCTCGTGGCAGATACGGAACAGCGCGACTATCGGCGGGAACATCGCCAACGCTTCTCCCGCCGCCGACACTCCGCCTGCGCTTGCCGCGCTGGACGCAACGGCCTTGGCGGTATCCCCCCGGGGCTCCCGTGAAGTGCCGGTGAGCGGCGCCTTTGCCGCGGCGAACCGCAGTGTGTTGGAGAAGGACGAAGTAATTGCCGAATTGCGTATCCCGCTGACGCCCCGCCGTATCTCCGCGTTCGGCAAGATCGGTTCCCGCAGGGAGCTGAGTATTGCGCGCCTGAATCTCGCCGTAGCGATTAGCGCCGAAGCGCCGCTCCCGGCATCCGCCCGTGTCTTTGCCGGCACCCTGGGGAAAGCCGCGCTGCGCTGCCCCGGCGCGGAGGCGGCGTTACAGGGGCCGGCATCCCTTGACGGTGTTCGTGACGCCTTTTGCGCCGCCCTCGCCGCCGCCGTTGAAACCGCGATCCCCGGACGCTCGACGCTGCCATACAAACGTTCGGCCATACAGGCGCTGGGTGAAGATGTGCTAGACATGCTTGACAGAAGGGTACGCCCGCCGGTGGAGGCGTCCAATGGGTGAGTTCCGGTACATTGGCAAGAATCTGCCCCGGGCCGATGCGCGGGATAAGGTGCGGGGCGCCTATGCGTATCTTGCCGACACGCTTCCCCAGGGAGTGCTGCACGGAGCGATACTGTTTAGCCCCCACGCGCACGCCCTCGTAACGGGCATCGACACGTCGGCGGCGAAAGCGCTCCCCGGCGTCACGGTGCTCACCTGCGAAGACGCTCCACAGACGCGCTACAACAGCGGCGAATGGTTTCCCGGCCAAAACGACCACCCTGACGAAACCGTGTTGACAGGACATGCGCGGCATGTGGGCGACCGCATCGCCCTTGTTCTGGCGCGAGATGCGAAGACGGCGCTTGAGGCGCGGAAACGTGTGGTTGTAACATACAGGGAATTACCCGCCCTCACGGATATGGAAGAAGCGGAACGCGGCGCGGCGGCGCTCCACGATGACGGCGTGCCCTCCTTTCCGGGACGCATTGAATATGGCGACACGGAGGCGGCGTTTGCCAACGCTGCGCATATTGAACGCGACACCATTACGACGCCCAAGATTCACCACGCCGCGATGGAACCCCACGCGGTACTTGCGGTACCCCGTCCCGAAGAGGTACTTGAAATACAAAGCCCCTGCCAAATCGTATTCGGCGTACAGCACGCCGTCGCCGCGGTTGTCCCGCTGCCGCTCGCGAAAATCCGGGTCGTCAAGGCGCCCATGGGCGGGTCCTTCGGGGCAAAACAGGAAGTCGTGTTTGAACCCCTGTGCGCGTGGGCGGCGTACCGCATGAAACGCGCCGTCTTTATCAACACTACCCGGGAGGAAACGATGCTTGCCACCCGCACCCGCGCCGCGGCGGAAGGCGTGGTGGAAACCGCTCTTGACGCCAATGGGCGCATTACGGCCCGGCGCTTCGATATACGGCTGGACGCCGGAGCGTACCTGTCGGGCTCCAAAAAAGTGATGATGGCCATGGGCAAAAAAGTACCGCGCCTCTACCGCATACCGAACCTCACCTTTGCTGCCCGGGCGATACGCACCTCGACAACCCCCGCCGGTGCGTGCCGGGGTTACGGCTCGCCGCAAATACACGCGATCACCGAAATCCATACCGACCTCCTCTGCCGCCGCCTGGGGCTGGACCCCGTGGCGTTTCGCCGGGACAACCTCGTCCGTCCCTTTGACGACGACCCCTCCGGCGGCGCGAACATCGGCAACGCGCGCATACTCGAATGCCTCGAACAGGGGGCCGCCGCATTCGGCTGGGACGCGCTGAAAACACCGGCGTCCATTCCGGGCGGGCGCTATCGCCGCGGCGCGGGGTTTGCGCTTGCCACCCACGGCAACGGCTACTATAAGACCATCTATCACGACGTCTCCGGTATGTCGCTGCGCCTGATGGAAGACGGCTCGGCGGTACTGCGCGCGGGGGTGCACGAAATGGGCGCCGCCGCAACCTCCGCAATGGCGCAGATTGTCGCCGAAGTTACCGGCATCGCCCCCGGCCGTATCACGGTCAGCGAGGGCGACACGCAGTTCGGCGGCTACGATATCGGCTGTCAGGCAAGCCGGGGCATCTTCGTCATGGGCGAATGCGCCCGGCTCTGCGCGGTGAAGGCGGTAGAAATGCTGTGCGCGGAAGCGTCGCGGCTCCGGAACGCTCCGGTAACGCTCGACACGCGGGACGGTACGCTCCGCACGGGCGGCACGGCGATGCCCCTCGGCGAAGCGGTGCGCCTCATCGAAATGAAAAACAGTAAGGCAATCGAGGTATTTGTGCAGCATCAGGGTGATCGCAATCCGGCGTCATACGGGGCGCACTTCGCGGATGTGACGGTGGACACCCTGACAGGGCTGGTACGGATCAATAAATACCTTGCGGCGCACGACATCGGGCAGGCCATAGGGCGTAATTTTGTTGAAGGGCAAATATACGGCGGTGTGCAAATGGGTATCGGTATGGCGCTCACCGAGGAACTCGCGTTTGACCGGCGGGGAAACCCCGCTGCCCGCAACTTCGACAAGTATCATCTGGTCAACGCTCCCGACATGCCCGCCGTGGATATCCTGCTCATTGAGAAAGGCGAAGAAGGGGGACCCTTCGGCGCGAAAAGCATCGGCGAAATCGCCGCCGTCCCCGCCGCCCCCGCTGTTGTAAACGCCGTAAACCGCGCGCTGGACACCGCAATGACGGGTCTCCCGCTCACGCCGGCGCGCATCGTCGAGGCATATACCGCGCTGCATGCGCAAAGAGATCCATAGACACAATAGGGAAACGAAAAAAGTGAGGTGAACAGTATGATTACATTAGACGGAAACGGCCTGGATATTGAAACGCTGCGGAAAATCGCGGTTGACCGCGCGGAAGTGTCCATAGCGGACGAGGGGGAAGCGCGGCTCAAGGAGTCGCGGCAGCTGGTATACGATCTGGTCGAGCGGAATGTGCCGGTGTACGGCTTCAATACCGGCGTCGGCTGGAACAAGGATCGCCATATTGCGGCGGATTACTTCAAGCAATACAACGAAAACCTGATACACTCCCACACCCTCGGGGTCGGGCCGGAAGCGTCGGAGGAAGAGGTACGCGCTGCCATGGCGGTGCGGCTTAACTGCCTGCTGCGGGGCAACACCGGTATCCAGCCGGAAATCGCCCGCCGCTACGCCGAGTTTTTGAACCTGCAGCTGCACCCGGTGGTACCGGAGCGCGGATCGGTCGGCGAAGGAGACATAGCGATACTATCGCATATCGGCCTTGCCATGATCGGCGAAGGCGACGTGCGTTACCGCGGCGAGCGCATGACCAGCGCCGAAGCGCATAAGCGCGCCGGTCTCCGGTTCGTAACCCTTGGCCCCAAGGACGGTCTTGCCATCGTCAGTTCCAACGCCTTCGGCATGGGGCAGGGCGCGCTGGTACTGGCGGATCTGGCGGCGCTCGTGGACCAGGCGGACCTCATCTACGCCGTATCCCTGGAAGGGCTTAACGGCAACACATCTCCGCTGGACCCGAAGATACACGAAGCGCGCCGCCTTCCCGGACAAACAGCCAGCGCCGCCCTGGTGAACCGCTGCCTCAAAGGCAGCGCCGTCTACGATCCGAATCCGGACAAGCCCGTGCAAGACCCGATTTGTTTCCGCAGCGGCGCGTATATTCATGGGGCGCTCCGTGACGCGCTGGCCTTCGCCGAATCCTACGCGCTCATACAAATGAACAGTTCCGACGATAACCCCTGCCTGCTCCTTGACGAGCGGCGCATCATCTCGTGTTCCAACTTCGAGTGTACCACCATCTCCGCCGCGTTTGAAATGCTCGGCATCGTGTTGAGCCACGTATCGCGCCTGTCCTGTTACCGCATGCACAAGCTCGGTACGCCGGCGTTCACCGGCCTGCCCCGTTTTCTCACCCCCGAGGAAACCCACGTACACGCTTTCGGCGCTCTGCAGAAAACCTACACCCTGCTTGACACCGAAATCCGCCATCTGTCCAATCCCTCCAGCGTGGACTATATGTCGGTGGCGGGCGAAATAGAAGACCACGCAAACAACCTGCCCCACGTTGTCCAGCGCATACGCGGAATCTGCGACAACTTAAAATATATCCTCGGCATGGAAATGATGCACGCCGCCCAGGCAATAACGCTGCGTATGCGGCAAACGCCGGATCTGCGCCTCGGCGCGGCCACCAAAGCGGCATACGATGCCTACCGCGCCGTTGTCCCCTGGTATGACCGGGATCGCAACCTGTCGCAGGACATTGAGGCATCATATCAACTGGTTTTAAGCGGACGTATGTTAGACGCCGCAAAAAAATTAATATAGGGCGGCCGTTTGATCAACGGCGTCCGAAAAGGAGAAGATCGTATGGCAAAAGAAGCGGGAACGCTCAAGAAGGAGATTCGCTGGGAAGTGTTTATTCCGGCGTTCGCCATCATCGCGATTGTGGCGGTGATCGGGCTCGTCAACAAAGACGCCCTCACCTCCGGTTCCAACAAGTTCTTTTTTTGGTCCCTGGACACCTTCGGCTGGCTGTACCAAATCGCCGTCATGGCGGCGCTGGTCATCGTCGCTGTCGTCACATTTTCCAAGATCGGCAATATTCGGATCGGCGGTAAAGACGCCAAGCCGAAGTACGGGTTTTGGACGTGGTTTGCCATGGCGCTCACCGGCGGCATCGCCACCGGCATCGTTACCTGGGGCGTCAACGAACCGCTGATTTATTTCGGCAACGTGTGGGGCGAACTGGACGGGCTCGGCATTGAAGCGAATACCGCCAAAGCCGCGGTGTTTGCCATGGGCAGATCGTTCTACAACTGGACGTTTATCCCCTACGCCATCTACGCGCTGGTCGGACTCCTGGTGGCCTATATCTACTTCCACAAAAAAGACGCGCTGAACGTGACGGTCACACTTAAACCCCTGTTCGGCAGCAAAGTTACCAAGCCCGGGTTCTCGGCGGTCATCGACACCCTGTCAATGCTGGCGCTGATTATCGGCCTCATCACGGGAGTAACCATGTGCATCACCCTGGTTATGTCCGGCTTGCGCGGCGCCTACGGCGTACAGGACAATATGCCGCTGTTTATCGGCCTGGGGGTGTTTATCGTCGCCGCGTTTACCTTTTCAACCTCCACCGGTATGGGCAAGGGGCTCAAGATCCTGGGCAGCATAAACGCGTGGTTCTACTATGCCATAATGGCGCTGCTGCTGCTTGCCGGTCCGACGCTGTACATACTCCGCATCACCACCGCAGGCATCGCCGAGTGGCTGCATAACTTTTTCCTCTGGGGCTTTGACCCCATCGACATCGGCGGCGAAGCGCTGACACGATCGTGGACGCTGTTCGACTGGGCGTTCTGGGTTGGCTATGCGCCGGTAACCGGCATCTTCCTGGCCATGCTCGCCTACGGCAGAACCATCCGGGAGTACATGATTGTCAACTGGATACTGCCGTCGGTGTTCGGTATTATTTGGTTTGGCATTTGGGGCGGCAGCGCCCTGCACATGCAAATAGCGGGTCAGGCGGATCTGGTCGGCGCGATTAACAGCGGCGGCGCGATTATGGCGCTCTGGGAATTCCTCAAGCACCTGCCCTTCGGCCTTGGGCATGTGATCATCCCCGTCAACATATTCATCATCCTCATATCGTTCATCACCAACGCCGACGCGACGCTGACCAACATCGGATCAATGTGCGTCCGGAACGTGCCCATCGGCACCGAGCCTCCTGTGAGGGTAAAGATAGTGTGGGGCATCGGCGTGGGTATCATCGCGATTATCATGGCGGCATTCGGCGGCGGCGCACAGGGCGTGGACGGCGTCAAGGCGCTGGCCGCGGCGGCGGGTTTTGTCGTACTGTTTATCTTCGTGCTGCAAATTCTCGCCTTCATCAAAGCGTTCTTCGTCGATAAATTCGTCGAATAAACGCGTAACAAAACTATTGCGGGGGAACCGGCGTGTTCCCCCCGCTTTAACCTGTTCGGCAATGGGCTTGCGGACAGGGTTACTATCATTTTAAGGAAAACATCATGTACAAAGCCGGAAAAATAAAAAACGTCGTACTCGGCGATACGCTGTCCATTGACCAACTGGCCGCGGTTGCGCGGTTCCGCGCTCCGGTATCGTTTAACGGGGCGTATACGGAGCGCGTAAACGCGGGACGCGCTCTGGTCGAACAATTCGTGCGGGAAAACCGCCGGGTCTACGGCGTTACCACCGGAGTCGGCGAAAACGTTGACCGCGTCATTCCCGAAGCGGAAGCCGCGGTCTATCAGGAAAAGATGATTCTTACCCACTGCACCACGGTGGGCGAACCGCTGGACGAAGAGGGGGTGCGCGCGGTGATGTTCATGATGCTTGCCAACATCGGTACCGGCTATTCCGGCGCCCGGCTTGCGGTGCTGGAACTGATCGCGGAAGCGCTCAACCGCGGCCTGTACCCCTGGGCGCCCGTCCACGGTTCCGTGGGCTATCTGGGGGTTGAGGCGCACATCGCGCTGGTGTTCCTGGGCAAGGGCAGGGCCTATGTGGACGGAGCGCTGGTATCCGGCGCGGAGGCCCTCAAAGCGGCCGGCCTGTCTCCGGTAACGCTGGGCTACAAAGAGGGTTTGTGCCTGATCAGCGGCGGGACATCGGCGACGGCGCTGGCGGCGCTGGCGGAATACGACATGCTGAACGCCCTGATCACCGCCGACGCGGTTTCCGCGCTCACCCTTGAGGCGCTGCGGGGTAATCTGGAAGCCTTTGACGAGCGCGTGATGTCCGTCAAAAAGCAGCGCGAGCAGTGGAAGAGCGCGGAACAGGTGCGCCGTCTGCTGGCGGACAGCGATATACTACGTGAGGCCGGGGGACAGAACCTGCAGGACGCACTGTCCCTGCGCTGCATCCCCCAGGCGCACGGGGCGGCGCGGAAGACTGTCATGGACGCCCTGGTGTCCATCGAAAATGAAATCAATTCCTGTGACGATAACCCGGTTATCCACCCCAGCGGCGCTGCCCTGAGCGCCTGCAATGCCGACGCGGGTTTTGTGGGCCTGGCATCGGACGCGCTCTGTACGGCGGCGTGTTATTTGGCGAAGATCGCCGAGCGCCGTACCGACCGCCTGGTCAACGAGCACGTCAGCGGCCTAAGCGCCTTCCTTTCGCCGGACCCCGGCTCTAACAGCGGCTATATGATTGTACAATACTCGTCCGCGGGACTTTTGGCGGAAATGCGGGTACTGGCGCATCCGGCCTCAATTGACTCGGTGCCTACCTGCGCCTTTCAGGAAGACTACGTGAGTATGGGCTACGGCGCGGCGTTAAAGGCCCGGAACGCGGCGCGGCTGCTGGAATACGTGCTGGGCAACGAACTGTTGGCCGCAACCCAGGCGCTGGAACTGGGAGCGAAGGGGCTCTCTCCCGCGAAGTTTAGCCGCGGCGCCCTTGCGGCGGTACGGGAGCGGGCCCCCTTTATGGAGGCCGACCACTACATTTCCGCCGATATGGAGTGGTCCCATGAACTGGTACACAGCGGCCGTGTGCGGCAGCTTGCCGAAGCCTGTATCGGCCCCATGGATTAACAGGTTGCCACTATAAACGGTTCCGGGGTATATTCGTTCCATGGTTCCAGCGGCGGGAATCGTGGTTGTCTTAGCCGCGGCGGTCGTCCTGCTACCCGCCTGATCAAAACGGGGTTTTTTATGTCTCTTCAATCGCGTACAGCGGAGACAACCGGGCGTTCCGGCGGGTCCTATCGTTGTCTTGACCTGGTGATGGTCTACTTTGCGGCGGTCCTTATCCTTAGTAATGTGGCGTCCTCGGCAAAAATCGTCGATCCGGGTTTTTCCCTCTTCGGTATACCCCTGGCCTTTGACGGAGGCACCATACTTTTCCCCCTCTCCTATGTTATAGGGGATGTCCTTACCGAAGTATACGGATTCCGGGCCTCCCGGCGGGTTATCTGGACGGGATTTGCCGTGCTGGCCCTGTCTTCGGCGGTGTTTTTCCTCCTCCAAAACCTTCCGGCAGAAGCCGCCTGGGAAACCTATGCCGGGAGCGCCGCCTACGACGCCATCCTGGGAGGTATGAGCCACGGGGGGATAGTTCTGGCGAGCCTTTTGGGGTACTGGACGGGGGAATTTTCCAATTCCCTGGTCCTTTCCCGGATGAAGGTGGCCATGAAGGGGAAATATCTCTGGATGCGGACCCTGGGAAGCACTTTGGCAGGGGAATTGGCAGACAGCCTGGTCTTTGTGGGCATTGCCTGCCTTACCGGGGTTTTTGGCCGGGAACTTTTCATCACCCTGGCCCTCACCAATTACCTTTTTAAGTGCGCCGTGGAAGCCCTGATGACCCCTGTAACGTATGCGGCGGTGGGGCGGCTCAAAAAAATCGAGGGAATCGATACCTACGATGTGGGAATCAGCTTTAATCCCTTTAGAACGAAGCCGGATCAGCCGGCCCCGCGGCGGGGCTGTTCTTGACCTGCGATTCAAAGTGTGATTATCTGTTTTCAGGACGAATTTTTTAAAGGGATGATTTTCTTATGCATATGGTGTGTCTTGATCTTGAAGGAGTGCTGATCCCTGAAATTTGGATAGCCTTTTCCGAAGCCACGGGAATCCCCGAACTGCGGCGTACCACCCGGGACGAACCGGACTACGATAAGCTCATGGCCTTCCGGCTGGAACTCCTGGCAAAACATCATCTCAAGCTGGCCGACATACAGCGGGTCATCGGAAACATGGTTCCCCTGGAAGGGGCGGTGGAATTTACCGCCGCGTTAAAGGAGCGGACCCAGCTTATCATCCTCTCCGATACCTTTGAACAGTTCGCCAAACCCCTGATGGCTAAACTGGACTACCCCACCCTATTCTGTAACAGCCTGGTTACCGCTCCGGACGGCGCCGTCACGGGCTACAAACTCCGCCAAAAGGATGGCAAGAAAAACGCGGTGCTTGCCTTCAAGTCCATCAACCTGGAAGTTTTTGCCGCCGGGGATTCTTTCAACGATCTCGCAATGATCCGCGAAGCCCACGCGGGGTGCCTCTTCCGGGCGCCCGCTTCCATCAGATCAGACAATAGCGATATTACCTGTGTGGATACATATACGGATCTTCTCGCGCGGATTAATGAATTTTTACTCCCCTGAGATTAGCCTGCGCAGGACCTTGTCGTTACGGCGCCATTCGTGGGAGCTTTTAACCCGAAGGTCGAGTTCCACCTTCCAGTCGAGGATGCGGTTCAAATCTTTCTGGGCCGCCTGACGGATAGCCTTGATCATTTCACCGGACTTGCCTACCACCATACCCTTCTGGGAATCCCGTTCAGTGATGATGAAGGCCCGTATCCAGAGCCGTGTTTTTGACGGGTCTTTATCATCACTGTGCAGCTCCGTATCCGCCACTTCCACATAGAGAGAATGGGGCAGTTCTTCGTACAGGCGGTTAATGGCCTTTTCCCGGATGATCTCGGCGATGCGGAAATCCAGGTCCTGATCGGTGTAGTATCCCTCGGGATAGAGGTTCTCCCCTTCCCCTGCCAGATCGAAAAGGCAGCGGAGCAGTTCCTCCGTACCTTCGTTTTTTAGGGCGGAGATGCCGAAGATCCGGGAATCGGGAAGATTTGGGAGACGGAGTTTAAGAAAACTGCGCGCCCCGTCAAAGCCGGCGCCCCTGGCATCCATCTTGTTTATTGCGGCTATCAGCGCCGTTTCCGCCAGGGGAGCCAGATCCCGGGCGATGACATCCTCTTCGGCGCCGGGGGGGCGGGATGCGTCCAGCATGTAAAGCGCCAGTTCCGCTTCCGCTACCGCCCGATCCGACACTGCCATGAGTTTTTTGTTGAGCTTTTTTTCCGAAGCATGCCGGCCCGGGGTATCCACAAAAACAAGCTGGCCCTGGGGCCGGTTTACGATACCCCGGATAGCGTTCCTGGTGGTCTGGGGAACCGCGCTGACAATGGCTACCTTCTGACCGCAGAGCAGGTTGATTAGGGTGGACTTCCCCACCGATGGGCGGCCTACCACCGCCACAAACGCCGATTTATTTGCCATTTATTTTACTACCATAACCTTGCGAATTTCATCAATATCCGGGGCAACAACCCGGATAAAGTACATACCCCGGGCCACTTCCCGGCCGCCGTTGTTCTTTCCGTCCCAATCGGTCCGGTATTCCCCGGAGGTCTTATTTTCCCGCACCAACACTTTTACTAATGTACCGTCCAGGGTGAATACCTGGATAGTAACCGGGCCATTCCGGCTAAGCTGGTAATCCAGGTAGACCTTTTCACCTGTGGAAGGCTTAATAACGTTGTTGAGGATGGTCACGCCGCTGCGCTGGCGGGTGATATTGTGAATCTCAAGCTTAAAGGGCGCCACCCGGCGGTACCAGGGTTTTGCGCCTTCCCCAAGCTGCCCGATATAGAGATACTCCGAAGGATCGTCGGAAGGATTGGTATAGGGGTTGTTCCGGGGAGAGAGACGGAGAAAGAACTCCAGCGTGGACACACCATAGGCATATTCAGAGGCGGCGGTTTTTAAAAGTTTAAAATCAAAAACCCTGCCGTTGGAAGATTCACTGTCGGCGGACCGGGTATAGGCCGATTCACAGGGCCTGGGAACCAGATTGGAGAATGCGTAGGGACTTTTCGGCATGGAGGGCAAGTCCGGCCGCTCGTTGTTGGGATAAGTCCTGGATTCAAAATCGCCAAGCCACAGCCCGTCATTTCCGTGGGGCACGCCGAAACTTGGATCAACCGGTCCGGACCCGGCTCTAACCGCATCGGGAACCGCCGCGCGAAATACAAGCCGGGGAGTATGGGTTCCCACAAAAGCTTCGTTCATATTTACCTCCAGAGTAATATCCTTGTCCTCAAGATAGTCACGGCCGGCAAATTTTCGAACCACATGTGTATCCTGCCGCTGTTCAGTAATATTGTCCTTCTCCTGGGGATTTATCGCCCAGACCGGCCATACAAAGAAAGGATCGTTCGCCGGCGGCTGGGCTCCGGTGGGGGGCAGTGATACCAGCATATCCGTGATCCGGTGCGGCAGTTCGCCGTTCGGGAACCCGCCGGGTACGGGTAATCCATTGGGGGGATACAGCACGGTTACTGTTGGAGGCAAAGTCCATTCTTCGGGGTTACCCGGAACAGTTACATAATCACTGTACTTCACATCCTTTGGATATCTGGGTGAGGGCATATCCGGATCCGCCATATTTCGATCCACAGCCCATTTCGCGTTATCCCTTACGCCCTTAACGGTAAATTCCAGACCCGATGCCAGGGTCTTTACATCATACACCGATCCTGCGGGGAAACTAAGTTCAAATTCATTTTTCTTCCCGTCCACCGGAACAATTTGTTCCCGGCCTAAGGACGGATAAGGGGGATAGGTAAATTCAATAACACTGTCGTCAATTTTCTCGGAAAACTGCACAAAGGCTTTATTCGCGCCGGGCAGCATTAGCGCATAGGTTATCCGGGGGAAAACCGTGTCGATGGTCAGCACGTTTCCCTGGATAGGGTTTAGTCCGGTGGCAAGATCCACCAGGGTCTCATTATTTTCAATACTGACAAACAAATTTTCCGCGCCCCCATCGGCGTATTCATGCTCCTCCAGATAAATATAAATGGATTCCGGGGAATTCGGTACCGGTCCGTAACCCGTAACCGGTATCCATTCTTCCTCCGCGGCCTCGTCAATTTTAACCTTCATCTCAAGCCCCTCAAAAGCGCCCGCGGCGAAGGTATTCAACTCAAAGGCGGCCTGGGCCCTGATACGATCTATCCTGCCGTTACCGTTGGCATCCTCGGTATAGGCATAGATGAAACTATGCTGAAGGATCCAGTTGATATTGTAGTAAGAATATTGGTCGCCATCAGTGCCGGGGGTATACACAAAACCCGGATTGGCAGAATTATAGGGATCGTTTGGGGAAAAATACGGATAGGCCCATACATGTCTATCCTCCGGCGGTATGGCCAGCCTGAGGGATGCGTTACTGAACATGATAACAAGATTGCTAAGATTCATCACCGTACCCTGGGTAGCCGCGGTTTTGGGCGCCACGACAAAGTCCCAAAATTTCTTATGCTCCTCTTCCGTCAGGGGTAATACGGGTTTGATGGTACCAAGCTTACACGCCGGTTCCCCGGGAACATCATCCAGCCTGGTCAGAATGATGTAATCCTCCACATTCACCCCGCCGTTAAGGGTAAACCTGCCGGAGATATAATGTCTTTTGGGATAATTATCAAACTTTATGGTAACACCGGGACTTACACAGGTAAAGGCATACCATGCGGAATTTCCGGCAATTTTAACCACCTTGTCCGGGTTTACCGCGCTGTCAAAAACAACTTCACTGATCCCCCGGAAAGCGGTGGTAATGTTATCGGTAGAATTATTCACATCAATAACATGGTTAGTCCAATTACCATGGACGGTTATTTTTGTCAGAGCGCTTACACCGGAACTAACGGCGTTCAGGTATACTCCGGTTTTGTAGTCCGCCGGGGTTGTGGACCCCGGCTCTGTATAACCCAGGGCGCCAAGCTGCATATTCCTCAGGTTTAAATTTTGATTCGCCAAAGCGGGCCGTAAAATAATTAAGGTACCCAGCTCCACCTGGGAACTTATTTTTTTCTCCTCCGCCGTTCCGTCGGGAAACATGACCACCGGTATTTTCTCAAAATCCTTTACCGCGGAACCGGCGGTATCTTTTGCTGCGGTGAAGTTTCCCGTCGCGGTGATAGTATTTTTTATTCCTACCCCGCTCAGGCCAAGGGGTCCCTGAAAATCAACGTCCACCGCCTTTAATCCGGCGCCGGTTCCGGAATCGTCCCCCAGAGACAGCTTGCCCCGTATACCCGTAAAGGTTCCGGGTTCAGCCGGTTCCGAGGGGATCCCCATGGTCCAGGTCTTCAGAGGAACCGTTGACGGTACGGTTTCTGTCAGATTAAGCAGCCCGGTCTTGATATACAGCTCCGCGCCGTCCCTTTGGATGACGTCATTGCCGACAGCCAGAACTTTCGCCCCGTCGTCCTTTTCTATCCTGATATTCCCCATGGGGTTTACGCTCCCCCCGGAATCAAAGCGCTGTTCCCTGTCCCCGGAAAATACCAGCCATGCGCTGTTAGCAATATTTTTAGCGGCATCAACGGGTCCGGCAAATGTCAGATTACCGTAAAAAGGAATGTCCTGGCCCGAAGCGGTAATATAGCCATTTATGATGATATTCCCGTCGATCCTCGGAGTGTCAAATTTAATTTGACCCCCCGCTTTTAGTTTAACCGGCGGATCGGACGGATCTAACGCAGTTTCCGGCGGCGGCGTTGGGACCGGCGGTGTTCCCGGTGACGGAATTGCGACAAAAGTTATGGATGAACCGGTATAGGTAAAATCGCCGCTCAGATCGACATCACCGCCTATCCAGGTTTTCCCGGTACCATTGGTAATGGTTAAAGAATTATCCGTGCCGGAATATCCGCTAATTTGATGGGTAATTATTATTTTGCCGCTTGCGGTGATAGAAGCGGCAATGACCGTTTGAGAAAGATTGTAAGGTGTTAAATAAAGTTTTTTCTCAAGGGTTAAATCGGCGGTTCCAATATTTATGTGGGCGGTATTTAAAAAATGAATTTCATTTGTTGTCAGTTTAAGGGATTCATTAACCGAATTGTAGGACCCAAAAAAATAAACATTATTGTCGTTTATTACCGTCAATTCATAGGTTGCGTTACTAACGCCGGATATGTAAATACCCGCGTTATAACCCGATATACCAATAATGTAACTCCTGGCACGTAAAACATTCCATTCGGAGGAATAATAAAAATAATTTCCGGGAGCCGGGCTTGGCATAATCCCGGGTATATCAGTTTCACCAAATTGAATAGGTTTTGGCGTTTGTCCCATAACGGGATATATTTTAATCGTTCCATCACCGGCGTCAATCTTATTGTTCGCGCCTGTTTCAAATCCATTAATTTCAAGGATAATAGTAGTTAAATCACCGGGGTCCTGAGAAATTATTTCCGCACCGTCTTTAAGACGCAACCCGTCGGCGACAATATGCAGTTCCCTGTTTTCATCAATTTTCACACGGTTACTGATGATTACTTCTCCCTTGGTCTGCATGAAGAAATTATAGCCTCCCACCGTAAGGTCCAATCCGGGCGGAGTATTATTACCAACATAGATATTACCGCCGCAGGCGTCCTTATCCCCTATTATTACCTTTGGGGCTTCCAATGTATCCATTAATTCCTGGGATATAGACAATGGAGACGATCCGCCGGTGTCATTAATCGCAATGTCGAGTAATGAAGGCGGGGCTAATGTGTCATAATAGTAAGGTCTAATAGTAATTGTCTCTTCCGCTTTTATATTCTCAAGAGGGTTGACACTGGCGCTGTCCCTATCGAGACTACCATCCTGGGCAAAGGTGATTTTTTTTGGCGGACTTACCAAATCAGGATGTGAAAATCCCGGAGTTTTATCAATAGTAATATTGCCTTTTGCCCCAAGCTCCAACTCTTCTGCGATTATTGGGCCGGTTACTTTTAAACTACCTGAGACTTCTTTTATTTCCACCCTTGCGTTGCCTTTTACCGTATTTACGGTCAACCCGGATGATCTATCATTGAAAAAGCTGATGTCAACCCCGGCATCCTCCGCGGCAAAGGCGGCAACATTATTTGGGTGAGTCATTACTATTGGATCGTTGAATGGGGAAGCCGGATTTTTTATTTCAAACAGCGTACCGGCGTTTATTATCCCGCCGGTGTTTTGGGTTATCTCCCCGGCATTGCCGGATTTCTCCAGGATTACTGTTTTCCCGACAATACCTCCATCAAGAACAAACCCCGCGGCGGCTTTTAGATACACGTCACCGGCTGCCGTTCCCGCGTCTATAGCATCGCTTACCGTTATGCTTCCGGCGGTGATTTCTACGGTAACATTATCCGCAGAGACTATCCCGGCGCCGCTTCCCCCTATTTCAAGCGCCTGGGCATTGGTAAATTGTACCGCCCCGGCCGCATTGGTTACTACTAAGCTGCTTACCGCGTTTCCTTTGGTCAGCGTTATCTCCCCCCCGGATTCCAGGGTCAATACTGTCCCGGTGATTATTGCCGCGGTACTCGGCTGGGTAATATTCCCTGCCGAAGTCAGGGATACTGTTTTTGTTCCAGTTCCCGCATCTACAGCATCGCTTACCTTTATGTTTCCGATGGTGGTTTCTACGTTAACATTACCCGCGGAAACTATCCCGGTTCCGCTTCCCCCTATTTCAAGCGCCTGGGCATTGGTAAATTGCACCGCCCCGCCCGCACCGGTTACTGCTAAGCTGCTTACCGCGTTTCCTTTGGTCAGCGTTATTTCCCCTCCGGATTCCAGGGTCAATACTGTCCCGGTGATTATTGCCGTGGCAGGTTCGCTTGGCGGCTGGATGATACCCCCTGCCGCGGTCAGTGATACTGTTCCCCCATTTACAGCCTTTAATATACGTATATCGCCCACCGTTGTTTCCACCGTAACCGGATGCCCCGCGGCGCTTATTCCGGGAGTTGTCCCGGCGCCGCTTATCCCAATTGACAAAGTTTTCCCATTGGTAAATTGTACCGCCCCGCCTGCGGTTACCGCTAAGCTGCCTATAGAGTTTGTCTCAGGGCCAAGGTCAACCGCACCCCCTGCCTCTACTTCCAGATTCTTCGCTGTTATCACCACCGATGTTTGCTGGTTTATCGAACCGGATGATCTTAAAATTAAATCATTTACCGTTGTTAAGGTAACGCTATTATTTATCGTAATATTTCCAGTTTCCGCGCCAATTTCCAGTATTGAGGTTAAAATATTTGTCAATTCCGCTGA
>JAISYA010000026.1 GCA_031270205.1 Treponema sp. | reverse complement strand
GTACCGGACTTTCGGACACGCAGTTCGGCGAAGCCTTTGGAAACCAGGGCGTCAAGGTCCCGTTTTGCCCCCTCAATGGAGATGTTTGCCGCCAGCGCCAGTTCGCTGACGGTGAGGATGCCTTTGTTTTCCTTTGCAATCCTGAGCAGGGTCCGCTCTACCGTTTCCTTTTCCCGCACAATGTGGGCTTCGCCGTCATTGATATTGCGCCATGACCGGCTGTGATTATCAAAATTGTTGGCGCTGCCTTCGCGGAAAGCCCGGCGGATATTTGCCTCCCGAACCTGGTCGGGCAGGGTAAAAAAGTCGTAAATTGAACCTACCATACTCAGCCCGCCGGTACACATCCAGAGTATGCCGGTGGGTATTTTTCCCAGATAAAAGCGGTGAAACCCCAAAGCCCCGAAAGCGGAGAGCAGCCAGAGCAGATACGCCATTCCCACACTGTACATGAAACCTCCAAAACAGCCCCGCTTTATAAGCGCCGGCTCTTGCCCGATCGGGCCTATTCCCAGCCCCTGAACGGCGGTTATATTGTAATAATGCAGTTTATTGATATTGGTGTCAACCTTATGAGCGCCGCCTTTGACCGGGACCGGGAGGCGGTACTCGCGGCGGCAAAAAACGCCGGGGTGAGTCCCCTGATTATTACCGGCAGCAGCCTTGAAAGCAGCGCCGACGCTCTCGCTTATGCCGGAGGCCGCCTGAACGATTGCAGGGCCACTGCCGGCGTCCACCCCCATAACGCGAAACACTGGGATGACGCGGCTCCGCGCCTTCTGCGGGAATTGGCCGTCCACGATGCGTTAGCTGCCATCGGGGAATGCGGCCTTGACTACAACCGCAACTTTTCGCCGCCCGCGGCCCAGCGCCGGTGCTTTGAAGAACAGCTTGCCCTGGCGGCGGAACTGGGCAAACCGGTTTTTCTCCACGAGCGGGACGCCTTTGAGGATTTTTCCGCCATTGTGAAAAAATACCGCGCCAGGCTTGCCGGCGTAGTGGTCCACTGTTTTACCGGCGGCATGAAAGAGCTTGAAACCTATCTTGCAATGGACTGCCATATCGGCATTACCGGCTGGATATGCGACGAGCGGCGGGGTGGGCATCTTGTCTCACTGATAAAGCAGATCCCCGCCGACAGACTGTTGCTGGAAACCGACGCGCCCTACCTTTTGCCCCGCAGCCTGCCTCGTCCCCTCCCGTCTTCCGGGGGCGGGCCGGACGCGGCCAAAGCCCGCGGCGGCCGCAACGAGCCGCGCTTTCTTCCCCATATCGCCGCTTTTGCCGCCCGCGCCCTGGGCAAGAAAACGGAGCAATTGGCCGCGGAAACCCGCGCCAACGCGATTCGCTTTTTCAAAATTAACCGCGTTATTTAAGGGGGGAGGGGGGCACAACTTCAGTTTTGGGAAAGCCTCCCCGCAATTCGCGGTTTTGCAGGGCCGAAAGCCTGAAAGCCGCAAGAGCCTTCGGCTCAAGCCTGTCCCAAAACCATAGCTCCGGCTATGCCGGGAATGTTAGCGCACAGTCAATTTGGAACAGGCCTAAGGATAGGTCTTAAACTGATCCCAAATCCCCGAAAGGGCGGTTCGGACCGCGGTGTATTTTTCGTATTTTCGCCGATAGATTTCGACTGCCGCGGGGTTCGGTTCGATTTTCTGCTGTACTCTGGTCATGGCGGAAACCGCCTCGGCGTAGTCCCTGAATTCCCCGGCGGCTATTGCCGCGGCCATGGCACAGCCCAAAGCGCCCAGTTCCTTCGCGGCAATCGTTTCCATGGGGAAGCCGAGGATGTCGGCGAACATCTGTACCCAGACCGGCGAATTGACCGCGCCGCCGGCGATCCGTATAGCCCTGGGCGCCGGGCGGGTTTTGAGCAGGCGGTCGATGTGCGTTTTATGGGAATACACCACACCCTCGTACACCGCCCGCAGGCAGTGGTTCAGTTCGTGGTACGCGGTCAGGCCGATAAAGGCGGCTTTCCCAAGGGGGTGATCATTCGAGCCGTACAAAAAAGGCAGAAAATACACGTCACTTTGTTCCGGCGGAATCGAAGCGGCCAGTTCGTCGGCGTATTCGTACAAGCGTCTGCCCTCCGGCACGTTTTTCTTGTCGAAAAATTTATCCAGGAACCAGTCGAGGTTGCCCGCCGAGGTGGCGCTGCATTCTTCAACCAAAAAATACGGCGGAATGGCAAAGAGTGAATTCATGGCGATACTGCCGTCGGTTACCGGCGTTTCGGCAATATACTCGTTGATACTCCATGTACCGGCGATGGTACAAAGCGCTTCGGGATTTGTAATGTCCATGGCAACGGCGCAGGCATCAATGTCAAACATCCCCCCCGCCACCGGCGTTCCTTCCCTGAGGCCCGTTAGTTCCCCGGCTTCGGCGGTAATCGAACCGCATTTCTCATAAGAAAACCGTATCGGCGCGAGTTTGTCGTATATTTCCCCTATTCCCAGAATATCCAACAGCTCCTTGTCAAATCGCGCGTTCATAATGTCCATGAGACCGGAGCCGGATATGTCGGTAGCCTCCGAATAGGCCTCTCCCGTCATGCGGAAGCGGATATAATCTTTAACCGAAAAAACCCAGCGGATATTTTCATAGACCGCCGGCTCCCTGTCTTTGAGCCAGGCCAGAAGGGATACCTGCTGGGAGGCGAGCAGCTTCTGGCATATTTTGGGGTAGATTTTTTGCGCCGCGCCCGAGGCGTACCATTTTTCGGGGTACTCCCAGGCCCGGCTGTCCGTTGAAACGATACCGTTGTACGCGGGCCTGTTGTTTTTTCCCCAGAGGTACAGTCCCTTCCCGTGGCCGCAGACGGCTATGCCGATAACGTCGCGGCTGTCAATCCGCGCGCCCGCAATCGCGTCCCGCACACATTGGCAGTTGTGCCGCCACAATTCCTCCATGTCCCGCTCGGTGCAGCCCGGCCGCGGGGCCAGCACGGGCGTATGCAGCCCCCTGGTGATTATTTCTTTTCCGCTTAAATCAAAGACCGCCGCCTTTACCACAGTCCCGCCGTTGTCAAGGCCAATCACATATTTGGGCATACATTTCTCCTGCACGGCGCTTTACTTCGCGCCGTCTCTCTACAAATACTACAGCCTCCCCCCGTTGATCAAGGTCTTGGAAGGGGAAAATAGAAACCGCTATAATTATCCATGCGCGTCAGGGCGGATTTGCATATTCACTCCCATTATTCGCGGGCGACGAGCGGCAAACTAACGCCGCCGTATCTGGAGCGTTGGGCGCGGATCAAGGGGATCGACCTTGTGGGGACCGGGGACTGCATCCACCCGCTCTGGCTGGCGGAACTGCGGGAACTGCTTGAGGACGCGGAGAGCGGTCTGTATGTTCTGAAAAGCGCGGCCCGCGCGGCATTCGACGCCGGTCCCGGATTGTACTCCCCGGAGGGACGACTCCCCAGGCCGGGGGGCGAGACCGGGGACGATCCCGCCGGAAGCAGCCGGCCCCGCTTTGTTTTGACCGGTGAAATCAGCACGATTTACAAGCGGGAAGGCCGGACGCGAAAGGTGCATCATCTGGCGCTCCTCCCGGATTTTAAGGCCGCCGCCGCTTTTCAGGCCGTCCTTGAACGAGTGGGCAATATCCGCTCCGACGGCAGGCCCATTCTGGGCATCGACTCCCGCGACCTTTTGGCCATGCTTTTGGATACCGACGAGCGGGCGCTGCTCATCCCCGCCCATATCTGGACACCCTGGTTTTCCGCGCTGGGGGCCAATTCAGGCTTTGATTCTATCGACGAATGTTACCGAGATCTCGCCTGCCATATCCCCGCCATAGAAACCGGCCTCTCCTCCAATCCGCCGATGAACTGGGCCGTCCGCGCCCTGGACCGCTTCGCCGTTATCTCCAATTCCGACGCCCACTCTCCGGATAAGCTGGGCCGGGAGGCGACGGTCTTCGACATGGAATGGTCCTTCGCCTCGCTCGGCGCGGCCCTGCGTTCCGGGCGGATTTCGGAAACCATTGAATTTTTCCCCCAGGAAGGAAAGTACCACTACGACGGGCACCGCGCCTGCGGCGTTTTTCTGACGCCCGAAGCGGCCGCCGGGGCGGAAGGCCGCTGCCCCGCGTGCGGAAAGCCCCTGACCCGCGGCGTCATGGGGCGGGTGCGGGAACTGGCTGACCGGCCGGTAGACGAAGGCGCGCCATTTGTCGCGGAAGCGGGCTTGACGGACAAGCGCCGTCCCTACCGCTCGCTCATCCCGCTGAAAGAAATCCTGGGGGAACTGCTGGAAACGGGGCCGGCCTCCAAAAAAGTGGACGCGGCCTACAGCGCGCTCATCGAAAAAGCCGGAAGCGAGTTCGCCCTGCTTCTGGACGCGGAAGCCGGGGAAATTGAAACCCTCCGCCTGGGCGGCCTTTCCGGGGAGCTGCTCGCCGAGGCAATCAGCCGGATGCGTTCCGGGACGGTTTCCATCAAACCGGGCTACGACGGCCTATACGGCCGGATTCGCGTGTTCCCCGCGGGATACAAACCCCGGCGGGAACAAAGCGGGGAGCTTTTCGAGGGCCTGGGAACGGAAAAGCCCGCGCCGCTTTATTTGCGGGAGGAAAGGGAAGGGGAGGGGTCTTCCCCCTGCGGCTCGCTTCGTTGCGCCCTCCTTGCGAAGCCCCCGCCCGGTGAGCGCGTGCAAACGGCAGCTTCGCCCTCGTCTCTGGGCTTGGAAAGGCTCAACAAGCGTGCAGCGTGCGCTGAACGCGGCCGAAGCGCCGAAGGGGCCGCCAGGACGCTATTAACCGCCGAACAGGCGGCGGCGGTATCCGGCACAGAACGCGAGGCCATCATTATCGCGGGTCCCGGCACAGGGAAAACCGCGGTGCTTGCCGCGCGGATTGTCCGGCTCCTGGAGGAGGGCGCGCAGGCGGCCTCGATCCTCGCGGTGAGTTTTACGGTCAAAGCGGCGGCGGAACTGCGGGAGCGTATCGCCAAAAGTGCGGGCGGGACCGATAACGCTCACTTTGATCTTGCCGCCCTCACCGTGTGTACTTTTCACTCCTTCTGCGCCTCCCTGCTTCGGGAACAGGGGCCGGCGGCGGGAATCCCCGCTAACTTCAGGATCATTGCCGGCGCGGAACGCGACGGGCTGTTGGCGGAAATCGCCAAAGATCCGGGGATAAAAAAAGCGGCCGGCCCCCGGCGTCTTGGAGAGTATATCGAATCGCGGAAGCGCTTCCTGCTCCTCCCCGGTGAGGAAAAACCGGCTTTGGCTTCCCTCGCCCGCATGGCCGCCGAATTCGGCCCGCCTCCCCCGGACGGCGAACTTGAAGCGGGCTACCGGCTTTACCGGGGCCGTCTCCGCGCGGAGGCCCTCCTCGATTTTGAAGACCTGGTCGCCGGGATCGTCCGGCTCCTGGCGGGGAATCCCGCGGTATTGGCAAACTGCCGTTCCCGCTGGCGGCATATCCTGGTGGACGAATATCAGGACGTTAACTTTGCCCAATACGCCCTTATCCGGCTCCTCGTCCCCGGCTCTCATCAGACAGGGGAATTGTCCGCTGGCAATTCCGCGGAACTCCGGGTAATCGGCGATCCCAATCAGGCTATCTACGCCTTCCGTGGTTCCGACAAACGGTTCATCGACCGGTTTACGCAAGACTATCCTCAGGCGGCCTGTTTTCATCTCAGACGGAGTTTCCGCTGCGCCGCCCCTATCCTCAACGCGGCGGGCCGGCTCACCGGCGCGCGGCTGGAGGGGGAAGACGCCGCCGTACCGCTTTTTCGCTTCGCCTTCCCGACGGAAAAGTCCGAAGCGGAGGGCATAGCCCGCCGTATCGCCGCCCTCGTGGGCGGAACGAGTTTTTTCGCGATTGACAGCAAGGCCGCCGGAAGCGGAGCGGGCAGTACAAACCCCGGGGAAATCGCCGTATTGCTGCGCAGCGCCGCCCTGGCCCGGCCCGTCCTCAAGGCCCTGGAGGATCACGGCATCCCCTATGAGTTTTGGGGGGATAAACCCTGGTGGGAAGAAGAACCGGCGCGCTCGCTTATCGGCCTGCTTCGGTCTTCGGATTTATCTGTGCGGGAAAAATCTCCCGTTGCGGCTGTCAGGGCGGCCCGGGACCTGGCACACAACCCCTCGCGAAAAAAAAACGGCGGCGCTTTGGACGGCGAGGCGCCGGACCGGCTTACGGCCGCCGCCGCCTTTTATGATGATCTCGCGGAATTTCTGGATACCCTTGCCTTCGCCTCGGAAGACGGCGTGCCGGAGATACCGCGGGAAGGGGTACGGATTATGACCATCCACGCGTCAAAGGGGCTGGAATTCGACCATGTGTTTGTGCCGGCCCTGGAGGAGGGCCTGCTTCCCTTTACCCTGTATGAGGGCGGCCGTACTTTTTCGGAAGCGCTGATTGAGGAAGAACAGCGGCTCCTGTATGTGGCCATGACCCGCGCCCGCCGGGGCCTGTATCTTTCCCGCGCGGAGACCCGAATGTACGGCAGGCGGAAACTTACCCTTGCCCCGAGCCGCTTCCTTAAAGACCTGGAACCAGTCGTTCCCCTCGCGAAAGACCAAAGTCCCAAGCGCGATCCCCAGCGGGCATTGTTCTAACGCGCCGGGCCGCCGGGATGCCTCATTGTAAAATGTTACCGAAAGCTTGCTTTTGCGCGCAATGTATGCGATACTGAAGTTGCTTGCCTTTGACAAGCCCTTAAAAAACAAGCCCCGCCCGCGGGGAACTTGATTCCGTTTTATCGAAAGGCGGCGCTGCCGCCGGCGGCTTTTCCGCTTACGGCGGAAGCCCGATAGGAGGCATTCTATGAAGCGAGCTAATTCCCTGTATGATACCGAATTAGTACCCCCCCCCCCCCCGATAGGTTTACTAGGAATTACGGGACCCGGCAGCGCCGTAACCCTTCCCCGTTAGGCGTTTTCTCCCTTTTA
>JAISYA010000161.1 GCA_031270205.1 Treponema sp. | reverse complement strand
CGAGTAAGCGTTAAGAGAAGAGCCGCTGTATGTTCGGCAATAGCATTGGGCGAATATGCGCTTACCCGGGCTACATGAATTTTTTCCCATGCGGCTTTTAAGTCTACATTGTTGTATCCGGCGCAGCGCAGTATAATAAGTTTAATATTATTCTGTATCAACTTATCTATAACAGCGGCGTCAATTTTATCATTCACAAAAGCGCAGACGGTATCTGCGCCTTTCGCCATATCCGCCGAATGAGCATTGAGTTTTGTTTCCAGATATGTTATATCATACCCAAAACCTTCATTTTCTTTGTCAAAAGATTTCCTGTCATAATCCTTTGAGTCAAAAAACGCTATTTTTATCTTTTTCTTCATTGTAAACCAAATCATTGTAAGCGCTGCGGCATTTGAGCCGCGGCAAGCCTGGCAAGCGTAGCCTGCCTTGAGGTATTAAACCAGACCGCGAATAAACTAATTCAGCAGTACCATATTCTCCATGTGATTCCAGCGCATGGCGATATCCGCGGGGCTTTCAGCCGCGATGTTTTTCAGGTTCTTGTTGGCGCCTAATTCCAGAAGCAGCAGGACGTTCTCGGTGCTGCCGAGGCGCGCGGCGTAATGGAGGACGGTATTACCGGAGGCGTCCCTGGCGTTTATCGCCTTGCCTGAAAAGAGCGCGTATATTCCCAGCCGGCCTTTGGCAAGGACAATGTCGGCAGGGGTTCTGCCGTCACCGGCCGTGGAGAAGGGATCAGAACCAGAATCGGCAAGGAGTTTGGCCGTTTCCCAGGCGCCGAGGTCCGCGGCAAGACGCAGAGGAGTACGGCCGTTGGAATCCACCGCAGTCTGGCGCGCCCCCTGGTCGAGGATCACTTTGACCGTTGAGGCCGGGGCTTTTGCCCGCAAGGCGACGTGCAGGGCGGAGTTACCGAAGTCGTCGCTGCCGTTTATGCGGTCCTTGGTGAGCAGGGTGGATACCATGCGGGGCGAAATAGCCAAAGCAATAAGGAACGGCGTCTGGTCACGGGTGTTGCGGGCGTGGATTGAGACGCCCATCTGCAAAAGGACGTTCACAATATCAATGCGTTCCATGGCAACCGCCACATGAAGGGGCGTGTCACCCCGCACATTTCTGGTCATGGGGTCCGCTCCCCGCTCGGTCAGGCGCTGCATTGATCCGGTGTAGCCGGCCATGACCGCTTCCATGAAGGGGGTGTTACCATCGGTGTTGCGGACTTCCAGGTCCGCCCCCCGGCCTATAAGGAGCGTCTCAATATCGGTAATGCCCAGGCGTATCGAGTCGTGGAGGGGGGTGTTGCCGCTGAGGTTGTGGGCGTTGATGTCTATACCCGATTCAATCAGGGTAAGGGCCGAATTTTTCGCGTTCCAGCGTATCGCGGCGTGGAGCGCCGAATTGCCGAAGGTGTCCCGCGTGTGGAGGTTGGCTTTGGCGGCGAGCAGGGTTCTTACTGTGGCGGGGCCGTCGTTCTTGACCGCCATAAAGAGGGGCGTTTCTCCGGTGGCGTTGGCCGTTTCCACCGACACGCCCTGCTGGATGATAAAGGGGATGTGCTGGTCCAGTTTCCACTGGGCCGCGTAATGGAGCATGCTGTTTCCCAGCCCATCCCTGGCGATGATCGTCCGGGGGTTGAACATCCACTGCCGCCTTCCGCCCGGGGAAACCAGGGCGAGGTACAGGGGGCTTTCCCCCGCCGAGTTGGCGGCGAAGATATCCGCGCCCCGCGAAATGAGGAATTCCCCGCTTTCCTGCTGGTTGGTCCGCACCGCGATATGCAGGGCGGTTTCTCCCTCTTTGTTACGGGCGTTGACCAATGCCCGCTGATCCAGGATGAGCGAAATGATGGACGGATCGCCCCGGTTTTTGACCGCGGCGTGGAGCATGGTGTTTCCCGCGTTATCGCTCTGGTGTACCGTTTCGGTAGTGATAAGCGCGTCCAGGGCGAAGCCGTTATCCTTCATGGCCTGGTCAAAGGGGGTAACGCCCGAATTGTCCGCCGCGAACACATCCGATCCGTAGGCCAGCAGCAGGGGGATAAGATCGACGCGGTTTTCTTCCACGGCCAGGTAGAGGGGCGTCTTCCCGTCGATGTTTCTGATAGTAACATCCGACCCGCTGCCCAGAAGGGTTTGTGCCACATAGGGGCCGCGGTTCAGGGTGATGATAATGTGCAGGGGGGTTTCGCCGTGCTCGTCCCGCAGATTGGGATTGGCCCCGTAGTCAAGAAACAGACCCAGGGCCTGTACCTGCTGCTCGGCGGGAATGCCGATGTGCATGGGCGTGTTCCCCTTGGCGTCCTGGGTGTTTACCTCGGCGCCCTGGTTCAGCAGTACCTGCATGATCCAGGTGTTACCGGAACGGGCCGCCTCGTGCAGGGGCGTGGCCCCGGCGGTGTTCTTGATATTTACATCGGCCCTTTTTTCAATCAGGAACGCGATAAGGCCCTCATGCCCTTCCCGCGCGGCGTAATGCAGGGGGGCAAGCCCGTCGCTGCGGCGAGCGTTGTAGTTGGCGCTTCGGGCCGCGGGGGCGAAGTAAGGGAATATGGGATTTTCCGAAACCGCACCGGCAAGGATAAGCCGCTCGGCGATTTCCATGTGGTCCCGTGAATCCGGCCTGAGAAGGGCCAGATCGAGGGCGTTGTTTCCATCTACGTCTTTTTTCGCCGGAATGCTTTCCGAACTGTCCGCAACCGCGAGAATATCATTTACCGCCGCGACATTGCCGGCGACGCTTGCCAGGTGGAGGACGGTCCTTCCTTTGGTGTCGGCGGATCTAACCGTGGTGGGAGTCAGAATGGCCTGTAAAAAAGTCCCGTCGCCCTCGACGGCAACCAGGGCCGGGCTTGGCCCGTTCTTGAAGGGCAGATGAATATACGCCCCGGCCGAGACGAGCAGCCTGGCCATTGCGGGATCGTTTTTTTCCGCGCTGATTCCCAGCGGTGTCTGGTCCTCATTGTCCTGGGCGTCTACATCGGCGCCAAGAGAGATAAAGAAGGCCGCCAGGGTTGTGTCTCCCATTTCAGCGGCGTAGTGAAGCGGCGTCCTGCCCAGAGAATCCCGCTCGTGTACATCCACTTCTCCCAGGAAATAATCCCTGGCCCGGCTGTCGCCTTTGGCCAGCAGGGACCATACATCTTCACGGGAGGCCGCAATCGGCTTCGTGGGAGCGGGAGCGGAGGCGCTACGGCAGCCCGTTATAGCCAGAATAAACACGCCAAAACCTGCGATAAACGCTCGGAAAAGAACTGTAGATTTCATACCATAAATATCGACAGATTTCCCGCGATTTTTAAGATTCAGTGCAGGGCAATTCTTTTTGATCCCTTCGGTTCGTGTCGTTAGTGTGGTTAATGGTAATAATGAGAATTGCAAAAAAATCCACAAGCGCAACAGGCTGCTAGGCCTTCTTTTGTTCGTTTTCCAGCAGCTTGAAGGACAGCAGCAAAAACCACCGGTTGTTGCTGCGTTCCACGTCCAGGCCGGTGATCTTCTGTATGCGCTGCAGCCGGTAAAGCAGGGTGCTGCGGTGGATGTA